>NZ_RZSG01000003.1:0-50770 GCF_003997725.1 Mesorhizobium sp. M4A.F.Ca.ET.050.02.1.1 | reverse complement strand
TGCCGGGAAACGGTCGCTATGCAGATATGCGGCTGGTTTGCTGCGGGGAGACAGCCGCGACGTCGCCGGGAAAGCCATCTGGCCTCACGATGGTGCCGCCTGCATTCGATATTTGACCGGCCGGCACAAGTGCGATCACATGGGCACGTGACCACCCGCAAGGGCGGCGCTGCCTCCGATGATGATGATATAGAATACTGCTCGAGGTTCCCCGCGTGACATCACATAGACCTCCTGCCTCCTTAGGCTTTCTCGAGCTTGAGCGCGGGCTCGCGCCGGGCGAGAAACCTCCGCAAACGTATCCCGGTTCCCTGCTCAATCCAGATACTTACGACTTTCCGATCATCATCGAGACAGTGGAGGGTGCTTGGGCGGATCGCGTCATCCGAGGCGATCCGTCGCTTGAACCGGCCTACGTCACGTCAGCGCAACGCTTGGTCGAACGGGGCGCCGTTGCCGTGATCGCCAACTGTGGGTTCGCCATCCGACATCAGGCAGCGGTGGCCGCGTCGGTGAACGTACCCGTGGCGCTGTCAAGTCTCCTGCTTATACCGACCCTGCTACGTCAGCTTCCACCCGGCGCCAAGCTCGCGGTACTGACTGCCGATTCCACGCATTGCAGCGAAGGCCTATTCGGGATCGACGACCCGGCCGAGCGTGCGCGGATAGTGGTCGGCGGTATCGAAGGTGGAAAGCTCCTGGATAACGAAATGCAGCGCCCGCCGCGGCGCACGCTAGTGTCTGAAATCGAGGACGATGTCACGGCGTGCGTCACGCGACTGAGAAGGAGATATCCGCACATCGCGGCTTTTCTGTGTGAATGTACCGCATTCCCTCTGGTGTCCCCGATCATACGCCGGTTGACTGGGCTGCCTGTTTTCGACACGGTGATGCTGAGCCGAATGTTATTCACCAGCGCGGCGTGGACCGAATCATTCGAAACCAATCAGCGGACCCTCGCAGAAATAGTGAAGGACCGGGATGAAGGCGCTTATCTGGATAGGCGAGTGAAAGTCTTCACGGCGTCGCGATGGGCACCAGCGGCCGGGTCGCCAGCTCCCTCAAGCGACGCCTGTCAGTCGACGTCGACCATGAGCGATGGCAAGACATCGTAGTTATAGCGTCACCTTTAAGCGTTGGCCGTGCAGGAAAATCTGTCGGGCGAGACGCTGCACATTTGGGGGAACGGCATGACATCACCCGCACCCTGATCCTTGTCTGGATTGGCAGAGGCAGGTGGAGTGGTTCGATGAACATACGGCTTCGGCCGCTCTGATCACGGAAATGAGGCGCGAATCGCCGCAGCTGATCGGCAAGCAGGCTCAGGAGCTGGAATTTCTAGGGCGATCACGGCCTGCAACCGAAGGTCAGACGCCGGTTCGTCGCCGCGACCGACAGCATTCATAGCAGTCCGATCTACTCCAATCTGGCAAAAGGACATTGTCCCGACCTGCCAACCAACTCTAGGTCGGCGATATCACCTATGCCGCGCTACCGGCCCGCTTCGTCTACGTCGCCGTCATTCTCGACGTCTGGTCGCGCATGATCGTCGGCTACGCCATCGCCCGCGCGATCGATGCCCCCCGACGGTCGCCGTTGCGCCGCAATCGAGCGCAGAAAGCCGCCGCCAGGCCGCGTCCAGCGGCTCCCGGCCCGCAACGATCGAGGATTAACACATCCGGCAGACGAGCAAAACCGCAGCCCGATCGGTGTAACCCTAGAGCGCACTCCAGATCGCGGTCAGTTTCTGCAGTCGAGCATTGCGACCAACATCTCATGTCGACCGCCGTCATCACCGCCGCCTCGCACTCGGCGCAGCACCGAAATCGGTTGGCGACGTCTCGGCTGCCACGCTGATGGGGCACCGAGTGGGCGCCGACTCGACGCGTGACCGGCTACGGGATGCCGATCCCGAAATACCGCTTGTGGGCCACATCAAGGATGCGATTGATCAAGCTCGAATAGCTGTGCCCAGCGGCGATTGCGGCTAGGACATATTCGGATTGCATACTGAGCCCAGGCATCGTGTTGATCTCCAGCACAAAGGGTTGGCCGGAGCGGTCGATCCGGACGTCGAGGCGTGCATAGTCCCGGCACTCGCAGGCACGGAAGGTTGCAATCGAAATATCCCGCAGCAAAGTGGCAAGACTGCTCCCGACTCGCGCCGGGCAAATCGTCGACGCCTGCTCGGCAGGCAGGTACTTCGCTTCCCAAGTCAAAAGGCCAATTTCGCGTTCGCCGAAGTCGATCTCTGCGAAGGGCAACACCTCGGGTTTTCCGTTTCCCAGCAGCGCGACATGGATTTCCCGCCCATCGATGTATTCTTCCACTAGCGCATCCTGCCCATATTGCCCAATGATCATTTCGACGGCTTGCGCCAGCTGAGAGGGCTCATGCACGAGTTGCAAACCGAAGCTGTTGTCTTCACGGCGCGGCTTCACCACAAGTGGGAATCGCAAATCGCCGGTGCTGTCGGTGCCGCAGCGCATGATGCGAAAGTTCGGCGTCGGCACGCCGCAACTGCGCATGAGCGTCTTGCTGATAACTTTGTCGTCCGTCAGTCCATGCCCGAGTGGGCTCGATCCGGTGTATGGAACGCCGGCCATCTCAAGCATGCCCGGAACGTGCGTGAAACGGTAATCTCCTTGAATCCCCTCCGCCAGGTTGAAAACAAATCCTGAAGGGCGGGCTTGCGGATCGGGTGGCATGAAGCGCTCGAGCGTATTGAGCAGTCCTTTGTCGCCTTCACACAAAAGCGTTTCATGGCCGCCATCTTGCAGTGCCGCCACCGCCCTTTCGACTGTCTCGCCGGGCGGCCAAGGCTGCGGGGGCTGTGGATAAGGCTGACCGAATCGGTTGATCACGCCTGTAAAATCACGATTCCGGACGACGGCTACTCGCATGACGTACTCCTTGATGGTTCGGTTCTGCACTTCATTCGCTCGGATTTGTTTTCTCGAGGGAACAGCCCGCTTTATCCGCGCTCGCCTTCACGGAGTCCTATGCAATCCGCGTGCCACCAAGAGACGGTGCGAATAAAGGGGCAAGCGCTATGTGTCTCGCGGCGCGCCCGCGCGGGACACTTGTGCCTATGCCGCCGCTTGACTTCTGCCGAGGGACCCAGCCCGAGCCAGGCGGCGAAATCGCGACCGCACTTGAAGGGTTCCATCGGTGGCGAAAATGCCAAGGGCAGCAATAGGGCCGACACCGGGCATGGTTTGCAAGCGCCGAGATGTTGCAGCTTGCTTGGACAGCATGTCGATCGTCTTCTTCAATGCCGCGAAACGGCTGCTCAACTGTTTGATTTGGTCAAGAGCGCTGCAGATGTCGCGGACCAGATCCGGCAGGTCTGCACTCTCGTCCTCGACGATCTCTGCCAGACGTGGCAGGTGGCCGATGCCTTGCGGAACAACATAACCGAACTCCTAGAGGTGCGCGCGCAACGCATTCACCCATTCGGTTCTCTGATTCACGAACTGCTCTCTGGTGCGAAACACGATAGCCCGGGACTGCTACTCCTTGGTCTTCGGTTCGACAAAGCGCGTTGTCGGTCGTTGCGCTGCTTCGACGATCGCCTCCGCTTCGGCGACGTCGTTCTTCTGCCGCTTGACGGACGGTTTGGGACATAGGCCGGGACAATCAGTCTTGGCTCATGGCCAAGCCGAGCCATCTGACAGGTCTGTAGTGGGAGCTGCCGCACGCTTCCATTGCCACGACACATGCCGGTTGACTCGCCATGAACTTGCAAAACTGCAGGCGCGACAGCTTCTTGCGGAATACAACCGATCCATCAGCTGCCGCCCCCTGCAGCTGAATGCCGTTCTTTCCCAGATCGACCCCAATGATAGTAACTTTTCCATCGATGCCTGCCTCTCCTTTGCGTGGCGCTAACACCACCAACTTGGCACATTGCGATGCCGTCGGAGAAGGCTGGCATCCACCCCATCAGTAAAATGGGACAGCCATGGTGCTGGTCGCGCGGCTTGGCGCAGAGCATGTTTCTTGTGCTCACGCAGATCGTCCATGTTGATCTAGCGGTTGGCGCCATCCGTTTTCGTTGGTTTCGACAGCCAATGTCCTGACGGGGGCGGCATCTCTATGTTTTGGAAAGATGAGCACGACACAGGTGCGCCGGCGGATTTCCTCGTTGAGGCCGCCCTCGTCCATCTCGGCCTCGAGCACCTCCTGCATCCGCACGGATCACTTCGTGCGGACCTGCGGGGCTGGAAGCAGAATGTCTTTGGCGGCAGCGCTGGTCGATTACCGGGGAATCAACAGGTGCGATTTTCAGAGCTGCACCGTCGACAGAAAGCGTCCATCTGGGCGGGGAGAGTCGTTAGCCATCTACTTATTAGATGGCGATTATATCGAGTCTCTATTTGCCAATTCAGCAGCTGTCGAAGAAATCTAACTTAAGACTATAAAGGGGAACCGCCACACCAATTACCTTGTGCACGCGCTGGCCATCAGTTCCAAATGGGCGCGACGAGGTGCGGGAATGCGGCGTGGCGAGGCTTAAAGGAGGACCAGAATGATGTGGTCTATGAATCGCCGTGCGGTCGTCAAAGCAATGCTGGTGGGATCGGTTGCCCCGTGGGTCATTAACTCAAGGGCGTTCGCTTCGTCTTGTAGCGACCATATTGTGCGTGTCGGCTCGATGGGTGCTCCCGATTCCATGAATCCATTCGCCACCTGGAGTTCGTTCTGGCCGCTTGTCTTGTCCTACGATTCGCTGGTCGGCGTTGACGCCCAGCGACACCCTGACCGGAGGGGGTTTGCGAAGGCGTGGGCCGTTGCTGATGACGGGCTCACTTGGACAATCAAGGTATGGCCCGGCATGAAGTGGTCGGACGGCCAACCCGCCACCGCCAGAGACGCCGCGTTCACCTATAATTATCTGCTTGGCTCCGTGGGCAAGCCAGACGAGCTGAATATTGGCCAAAACAGCACAGACGGCATGGAACAAGTCGCATCCGTTACGGCCATTGATGACGAAACTCTGCGGATCGTGACCAAGGCTCCTACGCGCTGGCCAATTGACAACTTCGTTCTAATGGTCCCTGAGCACGTTTGGAAGGACATCGGCTACGCGGATGCGCGCAGCACTTTTCGCAACGACCCGCCGCTGGTGGGAACTGGGCCTATGATCGTTGCGGAGTTTCAGCAAGGCCAATTTGTGCGCCTTACGCCAAACGCGTATTTTCGCACTGAGCAGCCGAAGACGGCCGGGATGATTATCCACTTCTTCACCACGCAGGATCCAATTGCCCAGGGTCTGAAGAGTGGGAGCTTCGATTGTGGGGGCGTGACAACCGCACAGTGGGCTGCCTTCTCGAAGGAGAGCGATATCGGGGTCTATGAATCTCGCGTGGAGCAGCGGGACTATCTGGCATTTAATACGGCCTCCGGGAAGGGGGCGGGCAGCACCAAGGCCCTGCAGGATCCAGCGTTTCGCGACGCGATCGGCTATGCGATCGATCAGAAAGCGATCGTGGATCGCGCCTACCGCGGGCACGCAGACCCTGGTGTCGGAATTGTGATGCCGGTAGCCGCCGACTATTACTCAGACCTAAGCGACATCAGGCGCCGCTTCGATCTAGCCGAGGCGGGTCGTCGGCTAGACGCGGCCGGATATCGGGACACGAACGGCGATGGTGTCCGGGAGGACAAGGAGGGAAAGAGCTTACAGCTTGAGCTAATCACAGGAAAGGCTTCGGGTGTGAGCGAGATTCCGATTGCAGCCGTGCAGCTTGTTGCGGGCTGGCTGGGACAAATTGGCATTCCCGTGTCGGTGACCCAGCTCGATTCCGGTGCGCTCACAGCCCGCACGACAGCGCCGACGGACGGCGGCGGAAGCTGGGATCTGCTAATCGCCAGCAACTGGCTGTCTTCCTCGCCTCACGACCTGCTCGTCTTGGGCAGTAGCAAGTCCATCGGCCTCACTAACAGATCGTACTGGACAAATGAGAAGTTCGACGCGCTCCTGACTGAGGTCGACCGTACCGTCGACCTGAAGAGGAGCCAGGAGCTGGTCGATCAGGCAGCGCGCCTCATCTATGCTGAGGCGCCGTATATCATTCTGAGTCACCCCTTAACGCTCGGTGCCTATCGTAAGGACTGCTTCCAGGGCTGGGGACCGGAGGACGCGATATCGGATTGGAGCTATTTCCCGTTCGATCGGTTGAGGCCGATCTAACGTGGCTGGCAACGCACAGGAAGGGCGAACAAGCCGCATTGGGAATGTCCTGATCAGGGCGGCCATAACTCTTTCGATGGTGGCCACACTGAACTTCGTCCTGTTCAGGGTCATTCCCGGTGACCCTGCAGCGCTTCTGCTTGGCGGTGCTCGGATGAGCGTGTCCGCTGAACGGATCGAGGCGCAGCGCCAGAACTGGGGACTCGACCGGCCGCTTTTCCCGGACCAGATACTTGACTACCTGTCGGCAACTCTACATGGCGATCTCGGCTACAGCTTCAAGTTCAGGGGTAGACTTGTCTCTGACCTTATTTGGGAGCGCTTGCCGGCCACCATCGCCCTGGTTGGCTTGGCCCAATTAATCGCCATGCTATGCGGTGTCATGCTTGGGCTCTATGCGGGTTGGCGCAGAGGAGGAGCTGTCGACCGTATCGCCATGGGAGCATCTCTAGCGCTCTATTCTACGCCGTCTTTCTGGCTTGCTATGGTACTAGTAGTCATTTTTAGCACGGCATTGGGGTGGTTTCCGGGTTATGGCATCTATTCACCCGGCGCTAGCATAGGTTCAACTGATAAGATCCTAGACTACTTGCGACATCTCGCACTTCCGGTCGCCGCGGTAGCCCTTGGGCTGATCGGGCAATACGTTGTGGTCGCGCGTGCAGCGATGAGTGACGTCGTTACTGAGGACTACATGGTGACCGCACGCGCCAAGGGACTTACCAACGGTCAGATGCTGATGCGCCATGCATTTCGTAACGCAATGCTGCCGCTCGTGACCTTGATTACTCTCAATCTTGGCTACGTGGTCGCTGGTGCGATCACCGTCGAAGCCGTCTTCGCCTGGCCGGGAATTGGTGGTCTCACGGTCGAAGCGCTCAACGCGCGGGACTACCCAGTTCTTCAAGGGATATTCCTGTTGCTTGGTGTATCGATCGTTGTCGCGAACCTCCTAGCCGATCTTGCCTACGGCATTCTTGATCCGCGAATCCGGCAATGAGTGAAAGTATCGTGCGATATTCCTCGCGTAGCCGGGCGAGAGCGATCAAGAGCTTTCTATCCAATCTTCTTGGTCACGCCGGGGCTCAGCTCGGCCTGTTGTGTCTGGTGTTTTTCCTTGTCCTCTCTGCTGTGCCCAATATCCTCGTAGGTCCACTTGAGACCGTAGCCACCGCAACTGGTGATTTCCTCGTTCCACCATCAAGCCAGCATCTGCTGGGGACCGATGAGGTGGGGCGTGACGTGCTCAATCTGGTCGTCCATGGTGCCCGGATATCGCTCACGATCGCGCTGCTGGCGACCGTCATCAGCCTCGTCGTCGGCACTACGGTTGGTATCATTGCTGGCTACTACGGTGGCAGAGTTGACGTCTGGCTGATGCGGCTGACGGATTTCTTTTTCGTCATGCCGTCCTTCGTCCTTGCGCTGGTCATCACACCCGTGGTGCTCGAAGTAATGGGGCGGGGCAGAGAAATCCTCGGCTTCCGTCCTTCCCTCTTCGTGATCCTTGTCGTCATCGGCATAACAAGCTGGGCGTTTGTCGCCCGTATCGTTCGCAGTCAGACACTATCGCTTAAGGAGCGAACATTCATTGATCGCGCACGAGTTGTGGGCAGCAGCAATTTGAGCATCATGGTGCGGCATATCCTCCCCAATCTCGTTCCGCAAATCGCAGCGAATGGTGCGCTGGTCGTCGCTGGCGCAATCTATGTCGAGACGTCGCTCTCGTTCCTCGGGCTTGGCGACCCATTGCAGCCTTCATGGGGCACTTTGCTTTCGCTCGCTCAGCGCGCCGGTGCGGCCAGTACCGGAGCTTGGTGGTACCTCGGCGCCCCCGGGCTGTGCGCCCTCGCGGTTTCCCTTAGCTTCGTCCTGGTCGGCAATGCCCTCGACGACACGTTCAATCCACGGCAGAGGGTGATCCCATGACAAACCTCTCCCAAGACAAGGCATCGCTTTTGGAAGTCGACGGGCTTTCTGTTGAGTATCGGCTCAAGGGCGTTTCATTGCGAGCGATCGACCGCGTGAGCTTCGCGCTCCAGGCTGGAGAGGCCGTTGGCCTCGTCGGTGAATCGGGCAGTGGCAAGACTACCACCGCCATGGCGATCGCTGGTCTACTATCGCCCAATGCACGGGTCAGCGGCGGCCAAGTGCGCTATCGTGGTAACCTGCTGTCGATCGACAATGATGCGGCGATGCGGCCACATCGCTGGACCGAGACGTCCGTCGTTTTCCAGGGCGCGATGAATGCGCTCAATCCCGTTCACCGCATTATCAAGCAAATCGCCGAGCCATGCATCCTGAAGCTCGGCATGTCGCGTGCCGAGGCGACCGCGCGGGCACGGGAGGTTCTAGAACTCGTCGGCATTCCGACGGATCGCGGCACTGCCTATCCCCACGAGTTGTCGGGCGGTATGCGTCAAAGAGTGATGATTGCCATGGCGCTCGCATGTCGCCCCTCGATCATCATCGGTGACGAGCCGACCACGGCGCTCGACGTCATCACACAGGCTCAGATCCTCAAGCTGTTGGGGAAGTTGCGATCGCAGCTTAACCTAGCGCTCATTTTAATCACCCACGACCTGTCTGTCGTCGCTGAGTCGTGTGATCGCGTGATGATCATGTACGCCGGCCGGATAGTCGAGGATGGAACCGTCGCGGAGATCTTCGCTAAGCCCAAACATCCCTACACTCGCCTGCTGATCGAATCGATCCCCAACCCGGCGAGCGGCATACGGATAATTCGCCCTATCCCCGGTGATCCTCCCAACTTAATGAATCGACCGTCAGGCTGCGCCTTCCATCCACGTTGCCCGTCAGCAACGGGGGTCTGCACGACCGAAGTTCCCAGCCTCGAAAAGTTCGGGTGGGGACGCGTCGCCTGTCACCTTCACCGTTCCTCGCAAGAAGGCAGGGTTGCAGTTCATGCCTGACACCTCCGACATCCTGAGTCTCGAGAGCCTGAAGGTCCATTTTCCTATCCAGGGCGGACTGTTCGACCGGGTCCTGGGGCGATCTGCCGGGGCGGTGCGTGCGGCGGATGGAGTCGACCTCAACATTGGACGAGGTGAAATCGTCGCCCTGGTTGGAGAATCCGGAAGCGGCAAGACGACAGTGGGCCGCGTCATCACCAAGCTAGCCCAGCCCACAGGAGGCAGGTTGCTGTTTGAGGGCCGCGATATGACGTCTGCAAAGGGCTTCTCGGCTCTGCGTCCCTACCGGCGACGCGTGCAAATGATCTTTCAGGATGCTTATCAGGCGCTCAACCCGCGACACACCGTGTTCGACAGTGTGGCAGAGCCGTTGCGCTCCCTGCGGCTGGTCAAGAACCATGCTCAACTCACAGAAAGGGTCAGCGAAGCGCTTTCGGCGGCCGGGCTCAATCCTCCCGGTGATTTCTTCGCCCGCTTCCCACACGAACTCTCCGGCGGCCAGCGCCAGCGCGTCGTGATTGCCGGAGCGCTTGCCGTGAAGCCGGAGCTCATCGTTGCCGACGAGCCCGTGTCGATGCTCGATGTATCGATACGCGCACAAATTCTTCAGGTCCTGGTTGACCTGCGCGCCAAGCACAACATGGCGCTACTGTTCATCACCCACGACCTGCCGCTCGCCTGGCTGATCGCCGACCGGATTGCAGTCTTATATCTTGGGAGATTGGTCGAGATCGGCAGCGCCGATGACATCACATTCAACCCCCGGCATCCCTATACGGTCGCGTTGCGCAACGCCACGCCGCAGATTCGCAGCGACGCAAGTCGCTTCGAGCTGCCGGCGTTGCAAGGAGAGGTTCCAAGCGCCGCACGCGTGCCGAAGGGCTGTCGTTTCCATCCTCGCTGCCCGCTTGCTTTCGACCGGTGCAAGGAGGAGGAGCCGCCGGCCATCGAAGTCGGGCCGCAGCATATGTCCGCATGCTGGCTGCCGACGTCAGGTGCGAAAGCAGAATTGTCGACACCCAACCTGAAAAGTGCCGACCATGGTTCCGTCTGACAGTAAGTAATAATAGGGCACTCGAAGCGCTATTCTGCCAGAACGGAATTAACGGATGTTGGTAATAACGCACCGTGGCTCGTTAAACGGTTTACACTATATCGCCTAGGAGCAACATTGATGCACAAACTGTCTGCTCGCGGACTGCCGCGCCAATTCCTTGCTCTTTTTTCCTGAGGGCCTTGTGATGGTAGACAAGCACCTGCAGCCACCGCTTCCTCGTTCCGAGGCACGGATCCGGGTCCTTCATGGCGACGTCACGATAGACTCGTATGGCTGGCTCAGGGACTGGGAGAATCCCGACGTCCGCGCGTATCTTGAAGCCGAGAACAGCTACGCGCAGCAAGCGACAGCCCACCTGGAAGGGCTCAAGGCGGAACTTATCGCCGAGATCGAAGGGCGTCACACCTGCGAGGGCGCCCCACCAACCTTCCAGGTTGGGCCTTTCGAGTACTTCGAAAGACACGGGCGGGGCCTGTCTCATCCTGCGTGGTGGCGCCGGCCGGTGACCGGAGGCTCGGCCGAGCTTGTTCTCGACCCGAACGCGATCCCGGGGGCCGAGATCTTCTATTCGCTCGGTGTCTTCGAGCCGAGTGACGACGGGCGTTACGTGGCGTTCAGCTTCGATGTCATCGGGGACGAGAACTTCGAGCTTAGGGTGCGGGACATAGAGACCGGCCATGACGTCTGGACGGGCTCGAGGCGGGCTGGGATGGTTACTTGGACCGCGGACGGCAACACGCTCTTTTTCACGCGGGAGCGGGCGGACCGGCGGCGGCAACGCCATGAGCTTATACGCCTGGACGTCAACGATTCGCACTCTGAGGTAGTGTTCGAGGAGGCGGACGAGCGACTGAACTTGCGGATTTGGCGCTCTGATAGCGGCGCCTGGCTGCTTTTGGACGTTATGGACAACGCCGGGGCGGTGGAGGTGTGGTGCCTTCCTGCCGACCAGCCGGGCGTTGGGTGGCGCCGGATTGTGGCGCGTGATCTTGGCCACCATGTCTTTGCCGAGCACTGGGGCGACAGGTTCTTGTTTCGGGTAAACGACGCTGGACCCTACTGGCGGCTCGTGTGTGCGCCGATAGGTGACCCGTCACCATCGTGCTGGGAGGAGGTCATCCCGCATCGAGCGGGCGTGACGCTTGAGGAGGTCCACGTGCTCGACCAGCACCTGGTTGTCCTGGAACGAGAGGGCCTTCGTCCTCGCCTCGTCTCGCATAACCGAAGCGGGGGGGTCGCCGCCACGATCGTTCCCGACGAGCCGAGCTGCACTCTTAAGGTCGGCTTGTCTGCAGGGGGTAGCTATTCGGTCGCACGGCATCCGTTCCGAAGCTCGAAGTTGGTCTACTCGGTTAGCTCATTCGTGACGCCCGACACGTTTGTAGAGCATGATCTCGCCGACGACCGATCGGCAGTCCTGTACCAGGCCCGCGTTCCCGGATATGACCCGGCTCAATACGTGGCGACGGTCGTCATGGCGCAGGCGGAAGACGGGGTGGATATACCAATTTCGCTCGTCGCGCGGCGCGATCGAACCACCCCAGGGCCGGTGTTATTGAATGTCTACGGCTGTTATGGAAAACCGAGATGGCCCTCGTTTTTCACTTGGCCCTCATCCATGACCAAACGTTTGAGCCTGCTCGATCGCGGAGTTGCTTTCGGCATCGTGCACGTACGGGGAGGCGGGGAGCTTGGACGTCCGTGGCACGAGGCGGCTACCCGCGATCGAAAACGTATCACCCACACAGATCTGATCGTCGCTGTCGAGGCGCTTGTTAGGCAGGGGGTCGCCACCGGCGACGGCATCGTCATTGAGGGAGCGAGCGCTGGCGGGGGTACCGTGCTTGCCACGGCCGACTTGCGGCCCGACTTGTTCCGCGCCGTACTCGCCGAGGTTCCGCTCGCCGACATCATAGATACCGAGCTGGACTTCACGATGCCGTACGCGCTGCCGGAAATAGCGGAGTACGGCGATCCCCACATAGCCGACGAATATCGGCACCTGCGCAGCTACGATCCTTACTACAACCTCAGTGCCGATCGCCCGCGCCCGCCAACTTACGTCGACGCCGCGCTCGACGACAGCCAGGTGCTCTACTACCAGCCTGCTCGGTACGTTGCCCAGCGACGTTCCTTTACGGCCGGTCGAGACCCAGGTCTTGTTTTCCACATGCGTATGGTCGGTGGCCACGGCGGCGCTTCACATGGGCCTAGTGTAGCCGAAGAAGCAGCACTTCGTATGGCTTGGATTCTAGACCAGGTCCGATGCTCGGGCAATTAGGCATTTCTATGTTACAATCGGAATCAAAGCTAGGGTCAGGACCCATAATCTATTGAGTTGATATCTGTTTGGTGATTCAGGGTGGCAGGAGGTGCTGCCTTGAGTGATTTGCTGATGTTGACGCCGGAGCAGATGCGCCGGATCGAGTCCTATTTTCCTTTGTCGCATGGTGTTCCGCGTGTGGATGACCGCCGGGTGCTGAGCGGCATCCTGTTCGTGATCCGAAATGGCCTTCGCTGGCGAGATGTCCCTTCCGACTACGGTCCGTACAAGACCATCTACAACCGCTTCATCCGCTGGAGTCGGCTGGGTGTGTTCAACCGCATCCTAGCGGAACTGGCCGCGCAGGGCGGCGAAACGGACAATCTGATGATCGATGCCACCCATCTCAAAGCGCACCGCACTGCCGCCAGCCTCCTTAAAAAACTCTATCCCGATGTATCGGACGCAGCCGAGGCGGACTGACCACCAAGGGACGTCCGCGGCTGCTGCATCTGAGCGAAGGGCAGACCAATGATCACAAGACTGCTGCGGCCGTGATCGAGGATTTGCCCGCCGCCAACGCCC
Organism: Mesorhizobium sp. M4A.F.Ca.ET.050.02.1.1; assembly: GCF_003997725.1. Taxonomy (NCBI): domain Bacteria; kingdom Pseudomonadati; phylum Pseudomonadota; class Alphaproteobacteria; order Hyphomicrobiales; family Phyllobacteriaceae; genus Mesorhizobium; species Mesorhizobium sp. M4A.F.Ca.ET.050.02.1.1. Next base: position 37,736 of record NZ_RZSG01000003.1, on the reverse strand, counting down.
TGCTGGCCGATCGGGCCTACAGTTCAGCGGCCTTCCGCCAGGCGCTCGTCGAGCGCGGTATCAGGCCATGCATCCCACCCCATGCCAAGCATCGTGTTCAGCACAGCTATGATCCTGTCCGATACCGGCAACGTCACAGGATCGAGAACATGTTCGCACGCCTCAAAGACTGGCGACGCATCCACACCAGATACGACCGATGTGCTCACACCTTCCTGTCGGCTATCGCCTTCGCTGCAGCCTTCATCTTCTGGATCAATGAGTCCTGACCTAGCTACATGTTTGATCCGGGGCTTTGATGGGGCATCCTTATCTTTCGAATCAAAGGATGCCCTATGGACCAAGTTCTCCATGGGAGCGCCATAACGAAATCAAAGGCGTGCCTTGCCATCATTCATCTCGCTGCTGCCATCAAAGTCTAACGCCTTATTCCTAGGGGTCGTAGGTAACAAGGAAGAATTCAGATACCGTCTTGTGCAACCAGCACCTAGGCGGGTTAAGACTTCGTGTGGGCTGAGGCCCACAGCTTCTGCAAGGTCATCTAAGGTAAAATCATTTCCCAGTAATTCCACAAAGTTACCTGGCCCACAAAGCGCTTCTGGAACATCTGTTATATCAATTGTCATGTTCTCCATGCATATTGTTCCGATTAGAGGGGCCGAATAACCTGCGAACCGAGCTGATATCTTGTTCGCGCAGGCCCATGGAAGGCCATGTGTGTAGCCGATCCCGACGGTCGCTACGCGGGTAGCTCGACCCGTACGAAATGTCGCACCGTAGCCAACAGCCTCCCGCCTAGCGACATTGCGCACGTCGAGTATTTTCGCTCGGAGCCTTGCAACCGCTTGCAGCGGATTTGGTCGAATGCCAGCATCGTTGAGCCCGTACAGGGCTGAGCCCACCCGTACCATGTCGAAATGATAGGATTTACCTAGCCAGATACCGGCGGACGCTGCGAGACTGCCGCAGGTGGGCTTAATCAGATCGTAGATCGCCCGGAAGCGGTTCCGTTGCAACACATTAGTTGGGTCCGCAACGGTTTCGCTGCACGCTAGATGGCTGAGTACGACCGAAGGGGGATACATGTCGAACGTACCAGAAAAATACGCGCGACGCACGTCCGCAATGGCGAGCCCAAAGCGGGAAAATCCCGTTTCCACGTTAAGAAAATATGTCTTCGTTCCTGTTGCAATAACGGCTTCCAATTCGGCGCAATTGTTCACAACCGGTATGAGGTTATTGGATTGGTAGAATCTACCAAATTTCGCGAAATCATCGCAAAAAACCGCGATTGCCTCGTCTACATGGGACGATCTTAGAAGCAGCGCTTCCTCAAGATTGCCGACGAAGAGCAGATCGCAGCCGACATGAATAAGCGCCCTTGCAATCTCTACAACACCAAGTCCATAGGCGTCGCTCTTGACGACAGCGGCGACCCTTACGCCTAACCCAACGAGGGCCGTGATGGCCCGGAAGTTCGCCTGAATAGCCCCAAGATTGATTTCAAATATAGCATTTCTGGGGCGAACTAACGGCAACATCTTTTGCTCTCCAACAGTCCCGTTTTTTATAAACCTCGCCGCCCCGCGATGCAGCCTACTATCCTAGGTAGGCGCGCGAGCTGAGATTGCCGTTTAAAAAGGGGCGCCGTCGAAGCACGGATTAGACACTGGTTAAAGCGGACTGAGACGCAAGCAGTCGCTTCGGCAGGGCACTTGCACGCAGATGACAAAGCATAGTCGTTCAACTGACTAGTAAGCTGTGTTCTGGATAGGGCAGTTGCTGCGCAGCTCTTCGTGCCAAAATCCGCCACAAGCTACTGCTGGTTTCACGCAGTCAGGGCGAAAATCTCGGCACCGGCTGCGAATACAAGGTATTGCGTAAGCTTAGATCAATCAATTTTTGTTAAGGGGTTGGCATGAGCGAACAATCTGAGATCCTTTACGTTAGTGAGCCGAACCTTGACCCGGCCGAATTCTGCCGCGTGTTGGCCGAATCCGGCTTCGGGGCGACCCATGGCGAGCTTCGGCTGCATGCGATGCTCCGCCAAGCCGACTTGGTGCTGACGGCCCGGCTCCATCGGCCGGGGCGGAAGCTGGTCGGAGTACTTCGATGCGTTACTGACTTTTCCTGGATCTGCTACGTCTCCGAGCTTGCCGTATCGGCGTCGGCGCAAGGCCTCGGCATCGGCAAGGGCCTCCTGTATGAAGCCCGCCGGCAACTCGGGCCTGCTGTGGCCATAGCTTTGATCTCTACACCCAACTCTGTCGGCTTCTATGAAGGGATTGGATTGACGCGCATTTCAGACGCATTCTGGTTAATGCGCGAATGCTAACCCAAATGAGGTGAGTACGACGTTGCAATGTCCACCTATACAATAATTCGACGTTCGTCGAATGCTTGCCGGAATACGGGGTGCATGTGTCTGACGCCGGCCATCTGAAAACGCGATGGGACCGTCCGGGACATTATGTTGGCGAACTCAAGATCAAGTGGTGCATAGTCGGCGCAGCAAATCCAACTGCCATCAACGATGTCCGAAAATCGAGCGAAGTGAAATGCAGATCAAAGACGTCCTCCTTGCGCCTGGCAATGGCGCTTTTTTCTATGACGATCAGGGTGCCATCAGGGCCGGCGCGCCCCAGGACGGTTTCGTCTATAGCGGCGAGGCGACAGCGATTGGGTTCACGTCCATCCGCGTTCCGGCATCTTCGCTCAGCATCGGGCTTGCTCTCACCGACGGGGCCGTGGTTTGGGGTGACATGATGAGCGTTCAATATTCTGGTGCTGGAGGACGAGATCCTTTGTTTGAGAGTGCTCAAATCTCGGAGTTAACCTCGCGTATAGTCGTGCCCCGGCTTCTCAATGTCGACGTATCTCGTTATCTCGATGCCTGTGCAAAGGTTTTTGAGCCTCTCCAGCACCAGCGGTTACCTCTCGCGATTGAGTATGGCGTTAGCCAGGCGCTCCTTCGCGCCTCGGCCCATCTTCAAAGTACCACGATGGCGGAAGTCGTTTGCAGTGAATTTAACCTGCCGCTGCCAATTCGCAGGGTTCCGATCTACTGCCAAAGCGGCGATGCTCGCGAAATCAACGTCGACAAAATGATCTTGAAAGCGGTAGATATACTTCCCCACGGCCTGATCAACTCACGGCAGAAATTCGGCGTCGAGGGCCAGGCCTTCATGGAGTTCGTGAAGTGGGTTGCGGCGCGGACGCGCGAAATTGGCCGCCCGGGGTATCATCCGGTGCTGCATTTCGATGTGTATGGCTGGATCGGCCAGGAAATCAGCCTGGAGCCGCAACTCATCGCCGACTTTATCTGCAGGGTCGCCGACGCTGTTCCGGGTTTCACCCTCAATGTCGAGTCCCCGGCGGATTTTGGTTCGACGCAAGCTCAAATTGAGAACTACGCCAAGATCGTATCAATTTTGGACAACCGGGGTTCCACCGCTCGCATTGTCGTGGACGAAAGGTGCAACACGCTCGAGGATATTCGGCTCTTTGCCGAAGCGAAGGCCGCGCATCTCATTCAAATCAAGACGCCTGATGTCGGCTCATTGGCTGACACGGCACGTGCAGTGCTCCTGTGTAAGGAGAACAAGGTAGGCGCGTACGTTGGAGGAAGCTGTACCGAGACAGATCTCTCTGCCCAGGCTTCCGTCCACATATCGATGGCGACCCAGGCAGACATGATGCTTGCGAAGCCTGGAATGGGAGTCGACGAGGCATTCTCGATCGTGGGCAATGAACAGAATCGGTTGCTTGCGATGCTGAATCGTCGTCGGGCTCAAAACGAAAATGTTGGATGAAGAGCGCGGTGTTGCATGCAGAACTCTCTTGAGGGGATCACTGTCGTAGCTGTGGAGCAGGCCGTTGCTGCACCGTATGCATCGTCTCGTCTTGCCGATGCAGGCGCCCGGGTGATCAAGGTTGAGAGGCCTGAGGGAGACTTTGCCCGGAAATACGATAAGTTGGTGCGGGGGCAAAGCGCCTATTTCGTTTGGCTCAACCGGGGTAAGGAGTCAGTATGCTTGGATTTGAGGTTGGAGGCGGACCGTGCTGTGCTGGACACGCTTGTTGCTGCTGCTGACGTCTTTATCCAGAATCTGAAGCCAGGCAGCATCGAAAAACTCGGCTTCGGATCTGCGGATCTGCGTCGCCGTTTTCCGCGGCTAATCACCTGCGACATTTCGGGATTTGGGGAGGGGGGGCCATTTTCTCACCTCAAGGCCTATGATCTCATCGTCCAAGCCGAAACCGGTCTGTGTGCGATCACCGGGACGCAACAGGGACCCGCCCGTGTGGGTGTGTCGGTTTGCGACATCTCGGCAGGCATGACGGCACATAGCGCCATACTTCAGGCGCTGTATCATCGCGAGGTCACTGGCGAAGGGGCTAGCATTCAGGTGTCCCTGTTCGATGCCGTCGCCGATTGGATGAACGTGCCGGTCCTGCAACACGACTACAGCAGCTACCACACGGTACGCGCGGGCGTGAAACACCCCTCGCTGGCGCCTTATGGCGCCTATCGCTGCGCCGATGGCAAGGACGTCATCTTTTCCGTGCAGAATGACCGGGAATGGGTGAATTTCTGCGAGAAATTCCTGAAGCGGCCTGAGCTCACGCGTGCACTTGGTTTCGCCGACAACATGGAGCGCCTCGGCCACCGTCCTCAACTTGATGAGATAATTGAGCTGCGGTTTTCCGAGCTGTCCTGCCACGAAGCGATGCAGGAGCTTGAGGCGGCCGGTTTGGCATATGGGCGACTGAACGAAGTGGCGGACATTTCAAAGCATCCACACGTTCGCAGGGTTGAGATTGGCACACCTGAAGGAACAGTAGAGACGATCGCCCCGGCGGCGATCTTCAACTCTGAGCGCCCCTCGCTGCGCCCAGTTCCGGGCCTTGGTGCGCATACGGAGGCTGTCCGCGAGGAGGTTCGAGCAGGTTTGCGCGCAAGAGCCGCGTCAGCATGAGCGTGCCTGTTGTCGGGAAGGAAGCGCGATCGCGATTCACAGAGTGCATGCCTAGTCCTGGCCCCTCTGGGTGCCACGGCCGCCCAGCAAACTCACTGACAGCGCCCACGCTAGAATCGACCGCAGAGGCGACTTCATGAATGACGCCGTTCAGGCCGTTGAAAGCCCGATGTCTGTTCCCCGCTGGAGATCTCTGCTCTTTGTTCCCGCTCATGTTCCGCGCTTTGTGGAGGCGGCTCATGAGCGCGGGGCAGATGGCGTCATACTCGACCTTGAGGACTCCGTTCCCCAGGATCAAAAAGGTGAGTCACGGCGCCAGCTTTCTGCATCCGTGGCAAAGGTGGGCCGCAGGGGCGCTTATGTTTTAGTTCGCGTGAATCGCGGTTTGCGTGCCTTGGCGGCCGATCTCGATGCAGCCGTAGTAGCGGGTGTTGATGCACTTGTCCTTCCGAAGACGGATTCGGCAGCGTGGGTAATAGAGATCGCAAATGCGGTATCGGAACTTGAACGAGAAAGAAATCTTGCGGTGGGTCGAATCCGGTTCCTTGCCTTGATCGAGACCCCGGCAGCATTACAAAGTCTCTCAGCCATTGCGTCGGCCCATCCCAGGATGGTTGCAATGGCGCTGGGTCCTGAAGACTTCAGTGCCTCCGTTGGCGGTGCCCCGGAACTCGACCTTCTTTTGACACCGAACCTTTCTGTTCTGTTTGCCGCTCGCGCCGCTGGCTTGCTACCGCTTGGTTTCATAGGAAGTATCAGCGAGTTCTCAGACAATGATAGACTTCGTGAGGCCGCGGCCCATGCGCGGCGGCTTGGCTTTACCGGGGCTTTGGCGATCCATCCAAATCAGGTTGCCATATTCAATGAGGCTTTCTCACCAAGCCCACAGGAACTCGAGTGGGCCCGTCGTGTCCTCGCGGCGGAAAAAGATGCGACGGCGCAAGGCAGAGGCGCGTTCGCATTGGACGGAAAGATGGTCGATCCACCGGTTATTCGAAGGGCCCGAGAAATCATCGCGACGGATCCGGGCGCCGAGTTGGCCGTTTGAGTCCTCAGCGGGTTGATCAACAAGACTGGGACGACGACAGCAAGCGTCAGCAGCTCGGCACAATTATTGCTGTCGTGCCATCACATTTTAAGATAGATTGCGTCAATTGCAGTCCGCCCTCGGAAGAGTACCCGTGGAAATCAGGCAGTTAAGATACTTCGTCGGCGTGGTCGAAGCAGGCAGTTTCACGAAGGCCGCTGGCTTTCTGAATGTCGCCCAGAGTGCGCTGAGTCTGCATGTACGCCAATTGGAGGAAGGCTTCGGCACTCAGCTGCTGATACGCGACAGAACCGGCGTGAGCGTGACGGCGTCAGGAGCCAAACTGCTCGAGCGGGCGCGGGCAATTCTCAAAGAAATTCGACTTACCGAGGTGGAATTGACCAACACAGCCGCTTCCCCTGCCGGGGAGGTGACTATTGGGATTCCGTCTGGAGCTGCTCGCGTCCTGAGCGGTCCGCTGCTTGAGGCGGTGAGACACGAACTGCCCAAGGTGTCCCTCAAGATGGTCGAGGGTATGACGGGACCGCTAGAGGAATGGATGGCGGCTGGACGCTTCAATCTGGCGGTTCTGTACCGCACAGCAGACAGTGTGGGGCGAATGACGGTGCTAGCGCGCGAAGACCTTTGTCTGGTGGTTCCGTCCGGCGAGCCACCGTTTGAAGATGCGATATCGCTGGTCGACCTGCATGAATTCCCCCTGGCGGTTCCCATGCGCAACAACAATGTCAGGCGTTCGGTGGCTGATGTCGTCGCACAACACGGTTGCGCGCTGGACGTCAGGTTTGAAGTGGACTCCCTCTCAACGATCATCAACATGGTCGTAGAGGGAAAAGCGCATTCTATTCTCGCCCCGTCTGCGGTTCAGAAAGAAGCCTCCCAAGGGCTGGTCCGGACTGTCAAGATCGTCGATCCGGTGATTACTCGGTCCGTGGTGCTCGCTGTAAATCCCAAAGATGAGCGTTCTGCGGCCGTTTCTGCGGTCTGCAAGCTCATTCCGAAGGTCGCCAGAAAATTGATTGAAATCCGGGACTGGGCGGCGGTGGCGCCTGAGGCGACCTGACAAACTAACCTGTAAAGCTGGGCATGATCTTTTGCGGCCATAAGGACCAGCCCGATCTGGATTCCAGATGGATTTCGGCAATATTCGATATTTGACCCGCCGCGACCATCGCGATGAAACTGGCTCAAGCGAGTTCAGCAGTTTCGATATCGAAACTGCGCTCGTATGCAAGAATTCAGTCAAGTGGAGCCCGTGATGTCCGACGCCAAGAGCTACGAGCTCTTCATTAATGGCAAATGGCGAGCCGGTGGTAGCCGAGCCACTTTGCCGGTGATCAACCCGGCGACGGAGAAGGTATTTGCCTCAGTGGCCTCGGCTACGGTTTCAGACTTGGATGAAGCTCTTGCCTCGGCAGAACGCAGCCGCAAGGCGTGGTCCTCACGACCCGCCAAAGAGCGTGGCGAGATCCTCGTCTCTGCCGCCAGCATTCTGGCAGAGAAAGCTGGCGCCGCAGCCAGGGACCTGTCGTCCGAACAGGGAAAGACGATTGCCGAAGCGACAGGAGAATACGCGCGCGCAGTCGAAACGCTGGAATGGAATGGCCGGCATGCCGATGAGTTGTCGGCCCCGATTCCGTTGGGCTCGAACAGGATGATAGCCCCCGAGCCGCTCGGTGTCGTCGCTGCATTTACGCCATGGAACTATCCGGCCGTTCTTATCGCCCGCAAGCTCGCCCCCGCGCTGGCGGCAGGCTGCCCGGTGATCCTCAAAGGGGCCGAGGAGACGCCAAGTGTGGCTGTCCATATCGTGGAATCTTTGCGTCAAGCAGGGATACCAGAAGGCGTGGTCAACCTGGTGTTCGGTGTTCCTGTGCATATATCGCGGCATCTGCTCAGTTCGCCAATTGTGAAAGTCTTGACGTTCACGGGGTCGACGGCTGTTGGAAAACAGCTAGCCACGCTGGCCGCGAATAATCTGCAGCGTTGCATCCTTGAGCTCGGTGGACATTCCCCGGTTATTGTGTGCGAAGATGCGGATCTGGCAAGGGCGATACCGGCTATTTCGGAATACAAATTCGAGTGCGCGGGCCAGAGCTGTAATGCGCCCAGCAGGATTCTTGTCGCCCGGTCCCGCTATGAGGAACTCCTGTTCCGGATGACGGAGGCGGTCCGAAGAATCAGGATCGGACCACCGGATGACCCTGCAACGCAAATGGGGCCAATGGCAAACGCGCGGCGAATAGAGGCCATGCAGCGCCTGACCAAGGATGCGGTAGAAGGCGGCGCCCGCATCGAGACCGGTGGCATCCCCCTTGACCGACCGGGGTTTTACTGGCCGCCAACCATCCTGACGGGCGTACCGAAGCAAGCGAGAGTGCTTCATGAAGAGCCGTTCGGACCGATTCTCACCGTGGCGCCTTTCGATACGATCGAAGAGGCGATCGAGGAAGCCAACGCCACCGAGTACGGTCTGGCCGCCTACTTGTTTACTGGCGCGGCCGATACGCAACAGAAGCTTATCAATGGTCTCTCTGCGGGCGCAGTTAGTGTGAATTACCTGAAAGGGGTTTCCGCGGATGCGCCTTATGGGGGCGTCAAGCAAAGCGGCTATGGATATGAAGGCGGCGAGCAGGGGGTGCGAAGCTTCCAGATTTTGAAAATGGTCAATGGCCTCGGTTCGTTTGGATAAAATCCGGTGGGAAACAGAACACGGACCATCGCAGGTCGCGACATCACAAGGAGCGTCGCCGACGCCCTTCAGTACATCTCGTACTATCATCCTCCAGATTATATCCGGTCTCTTTCTCACGCATACACGCGAGAACAGAGCCCGTCGGCGAAGAATGCCATAGGTCAGATTCTGCTGAACTCCCGCATGGCGGCCTTTGGGCGGCGCCCGATCTGTCAGGACACCGGACTTGTGGTTGTCTTCGCAAAGGTCGGCATGGATGCCCGCATTAAGTCAACAGCCAGTTTCGCTGATCTTGTGAATGAGGGCGTACGTCAAGCCTATCTCGATCCGGACAATCCCCTTCGGGCATCGATCGTTGCGGATCCCCTCGCTAGACGGGTCAACACCCGCGACAACACGCCGGCAGTTGTCCATGTCAACTTGGTGCAAGGTGACCAGATTGAGATCACTATCGCCGCAAAAGGCGGCGGGTCCGAGAACAAGGCACGTTTTACCACCCTTAATCCCAGCGCCTCCGTTTCCGACTGGGTGGTCAATACCGTTTCGACCCTGGGCAGCGGATGGTGTCCGCCTGGGCTGATCTCTGTTGGTATCGGTGGTAGCGCTGAAAAGGCGATGCTGCTGGCCAAGGAAGCCATGAACGAGCCCATCGATATGGCGGAACTAATCGCAAGGGGGGCGTCAAGCCCGGAAGAGGGACTGCGGATTGAGCTTTATGAGCGGATCAACGCGCTTGGCATCGGCGCCCAAGGGCTTGGTGGTCTGACGACAGTCGTTGACGTCAAGGTTGCGACCTATCCTACTCATGCGGCGTCCAAGCCTGTGGCGCTCATCCCGCAATGCGCCGCCAACCGGCACCTGAAGTTTACTTTGGACGGCTCTGGACCCATCAGGCTCCAGCCGCCCGATTTGCGCGAATGGCCCGACATCGGAGCCGACGAATTGAACCCAGCCGGCGTCCGGCGGGTCAATTTAGATACGCTGACGAAGGAAGAGACGGCATCGTGGCGCTGCGGTGAAACGCTCCTGCTGTCTGGAAAGATGCTGACGGGCCGTGACGCTGCCCACAAACGAATGGTCGAGCTGATCGATGCCGGCAAGCCGCTTCCGGTCGATCTGACGGGACGCGTGATCTACTATGTCGGTCCCGTCCGGGCAGTGAGGAATGAGGTCGTTGGACCCGCCGGTCCAACAACCTCCAGCCGCTTGGACGATTTTACGGACAAGGTGCTCGCCGAAACCGGCCTTTTTGCGATGATCGGCAAAGCGGAAAGGGGACCGGCGGCCATCGAGTCGATTATAAGACACAAAACGCCCTATCTTGCTGCAGTGGGTGGCGCTGCGTACCTGATTTCAAAATCGATTAAGAAGGCGCGGATCGTTGCCTTTGAAGACCTGGGCATGGAAGCCATCTATGAATTCGATGTGCAGGACATGCCTGTTATCATGGCCGTCGATGTTGAGGGAAACTCCATTCACAATTCCGGGCCTCTCGAGTGGCGTAGGCGTATGGCGGCCGACAGCATCGCACGCAACATCGGCGTTTGAATCTTCCCAGTTAGGCGATTTCGGCCAGACACCAGCGTCAAATTGTTGGGCACGCCGTACGACGAGCGGCATTTGCGGTGCCTTGCGCCTCGGCGAGCCGGACGAGCAAGGCCTTCAATTCACCCCAATAGCTGAATGTGCCACTGAATACTGCATTGAGTATGCCGTCCACGCGATCGAGGCTCGAATGCAGTCGCGCGTCTATCAAGTACGGTAGCGGGGATTCAAGAAAATGGGTTATCTATTTTATTTATCAGAAGGTCTCTGCCGCCGCCGACTTCCTCTCCAGCTGCACCATTGCCCGTTAGGCGCTGGGGCGATAGCCAAATTACTTCTGCAGCTTTTCTCAGCGGATCGCTCTCCTTAGCTGATTTTCATACCCATTCTAGCACATCTCGGGCCTGGAACGGATGCCTTCCACTGCTACATTCGGTCGTTTCAATGATAATAGAATTGATCGGCACACGGCGCGCTGTCGATCGCTGCTTGAGAGCAACAGGTTATGAAGTCGAAACCCGATCCCGTGCAACTCGACAGTTGGGACGTCCGGATTCTCTCCGAGATTCAGGCAGACGGTCGGATTTCAAAAAGTGAGCTTGCAAAACGAGTTCATCTTTCGGCGTCGGCCTGTTCGGAGCGGCTCCGAGCACTCAAGGCCGCAGGAATTATTGAGGGATTTTATGCGCGACTGAGTCCTGCACTCGTCGGCGGCATGATCTTTGTGATGGTAGAAGTCGTGCTGGATCGCCATCGTCTTGAGGACCAACGAGTCTTCGAAACTGCAATCCAAGAGATTCCGGAAATCCTGGACTGCTGGGCAATTGGGGGGCGCGTGGATTATTTGATGCGGGTCGCATCTCGTTCTATGGCCGCCTATCAGGATTTCATGGAGGGACTGCTGCAGGCAGGCTTGGGGATTGATCAATACTATAGCCTTGTCGTCACGAAACCAGTGAAGTCCAATTCACCGATACCTTTGTCCGCCCTGAGGCAACGGTGAAAGCGAAAGTTTAAGTTTCAACGGCGTTTGGCACGGATCCCGTAGATTCGTCGGCAAAAGGCGCCCATTCCGACGAAACTCAAGGGACATTTGCGGTATACTAATTGCTGGAAAAAGGTGGCCGAGCGCTATCCGCCAGTTGATGGCGAGGAAGGACGATGCGCTTGAGCAATCTGGAACCGATCATTCCAGGAGACGGATCGAAGCAGCCATCGGACGCACTTGGCCAGCACGGTTACGGCGAGAAGCCAAACCGGATCGTGCCTGGTTGAGGAGGCGTCCATATCTAAGATGCGAAGTGCCGAAAAAATGCCTCTACCGCTACTTCAAGGGGGGAACTTTCGCCCTGGATTGGCGATCAGTGGCGATTGAGCTTAGTCGCGGTCAGCGCATCCGTGTGGGGGGGGCGAAATCTACAGCGAGGGTTTGGCAAGCCGACGGGTAGCGGGAGTGCAAGCTGGCCCGCTCGGCCCTGGCGACCAACCCGGCCCTCGACGCCTGCGGACATTCGGAGATCGCTCCATCGCGTTTTTACGTCGTAAGTTCGTTGCTGATCGAGATTAGGAGATCGTCTGTCCTGTTTGACATCGCTGGTCTCGCAGCCTTCTAAGCGAGGAGCATGGCTGTGCCGGGGTCGCGTAGGTGGGTGACAAGGCCGGTCACTCCTGCCAGCCGACGTGGTCTTTGAGAAGGTGGAGGTTGCGCTACCGGCTGGAGAGCATGGTGCCAGTTTTCACAAGACAAGGGTCGCTTAATCGAATGGGCGTCAAGTTCATAGATTGCGAACAGATCATGGGGGATTTGAATAGTGCTACTGACCGAGGCAGAGCTGAAAAGAGTTGCGAATGCCAGTCGAGGACATAGAGCCGCATCGATCGTTCTAAAGGAAGAGACGGCCGCAGCTACAGCCAGATCTTCATTCGACGTTTTTCTGTCACATTCTTTCAAGGACGCAGAGATCATTCTCGGTGTGAAGCGAATTTTCGAGGAGCTTGGGTTCACTGCTTACGTAGATTGGGTCGAAGATTCACAACTGGACCGCACAAAGGTCTCCTCGGCCACCGCCGAGTTGCTGCGGACCCGTATGAGGCAGTCAAAGACGCTAATCTATGTGCATTCAAACAATTCTCCAGAATCCAGATGGATGCCTTGGGAGCTTGGCTTTTTCGATGGGTTTCGGACCGCGGTAGCGGTTCTGCCCGTGGCAAAAAATTCTTCGGAAACATTCTCCGGGCAAGAATTTTTGGGCCTATACCCTTACATTGATGGGACAGGACCTGCATTCCTGTTTATGAACAGAGGGACCGCGCCTCGCTCAAGAATAGGCTCTGTAAGCTCGACTGCTAACCTCACGTTTGCCAAATCCTGGCTTAAAGAATTTACCGCCACAAAATAGACTGGTGTGCTTCAAAAATGAAATATCCTGGACTCTATAATAGCGCCGACGTGGCATCCAACGAGCAGCAGGCGACGTTTCTCCGCCTGATCCGGGCAGAGTACGTTCTTCTTTTTTTAGCGTCGGTGCTCTCTTTGGACTTGTCGCCATCAAAAGCCTATTTCGGTGTCTATGCTGCGGTATTTCTTTGCTCAATGGGAGTCCTCATTTTCCGGTCGGTCACAAAGCCCGAGCAGGTCTGGTATCAGGCTCGAGCTCTTGCAGAGTCGGTGAAGACATTGACTTGGCGCTTCGCGATGCGAGCACAGCCGTTCGATGACGCGCGCGCCGCTGACGCCAGAGCTGATTTTCGAAAGCTCATGGAAGGTATCCTTGATAGCAATCGTCACCTTGGTAGCGCGTTGAGCGGCACCGATTCAGCATCCCCCCAAACAACCGACCAGATGATGTCGATAAGGGACTCCCCGCTAAAAGAAAGAAAAGACATATATCTGCAGAGACGAATCTGCGACCAGCGGAAGTGGTACGAGAAGAAGGCGCGCTCGAACAAGAGGTCCGCGAAAGTCTGGATGGGCCTTGGTATTTTTGCATACGCTCTGGGATTCTCGTTCATCGTAGTACGCATCGCTGACCCCGCGATGCCTGGCTGGCCGACCGAGCCGCTAATTGTCATCGCCGCCTCGCTTATCGGGTGGACCCAGATCAAGAAATTTAACGAATTGGCATCGGCTTACACGTTGACAGCTCACGAGATCGGCTTGACTGCCGACCTTATTACGGACGCCAACTCGGATGAGGCATTCTCCGCCGCGGTGAACGAAGCCGAACTGGCTTTCTCACGGGAGCACACCCAGTGGGTTGCTCGTCAAAACAACTAAGAGACAACAATGGCATACAGCGATCCGACCTATGTAATATTTGACGGCGATGAAGACGCTTGGGCATACCGCTTTATGAAAGGGTGGAATGCCAGCGAGAATGTGAGTTTTGAATTCGCGAACGCTCACGATCTGGACAATATGACGAGCCGAGCACAGGACGAAGATTATGTTAAACGCAATCTTCGCAACAGAATGAATGGATCGAGCCAGGTACTTGTCCTGATCGGTGAGAAAACGAAAAACCTTTTTCGCTTCGTGCGCTGGGAAATGGAATTGGCCCTTGATCTAGGTCTGCCGATAATCGCAGCAAACCTTAACGGCTCGCGGCAACAAGATGCGAGCTGTCCGCCTATCATCAGGGACAAATGTGTTGTGCACGTGCCGTTCAAGATGAAGGCCATCAAGCACGCGCTAGCCAATTGGCCCAGCGAATTTCATCGGCTTTCAAACGCTCAGCGTGGCGATGGCGCCAGGAGCTATGGCGAAAGCACCTATCGCGATCTCGGCTTATAATCGCCCACCTAAAAGCACTTAGCCGCCAAAACATCCTCGCCATCCGCTGGCGGCGACTAGCCTTAGCAACGTCCCCCAGCGTGTTCCGAGCTTGCCGAGCGATGATAAGAAGAGACGTCCGATTTGCTGAGTTTGGCTGAAAGCTGCAGGTCATGTGCAACCTATTAGAGGAGCCCCGCTCGAAGCGTCGGATCGTCAGACAAGATCATGTCGCGCGAGGGCGCTGGTTTCGCGAGGAAAAGGAGCGGCTGTTCGATGTTTGAGGCTTGATCCAGCGTTTCGAGACTGCACGAGCGGCCAGCATTGATGGAGGCAGCTTTTCAGGCCGCGCAATTCTGTCGGCTCGCCCCCTCCTGCGAGCCGCAGCTCGGCTCGCCCTGCGCAGCAACCACGAATTTGCGATCGCAAGAAAGGCAACACGCTCACGATAGAACTTGGCGGCGCTGGTCGGCTGCGAATCAAGATGTCAATGGCAAGGAGCTCTCGCCGCGCGTCTTTGCCGGGCCGAACCTTCTGGCTATGCTCCTTCGAGAAGTCTGCCGAGCACCAGCCGCCGCACCGCCAAAGCGATCAATATGCGCGAGGGCACGACCTCAGCCTCTCAGCGCTGGCCAACCAGGTTGGAGCCTGTGCCGCGGCACGGAACCCGCTGCCTGCTGATCGAGGCGAATGTGCTTTGCCCCTGATCACCTGCATTACCACCCTTGGGAACGGCAAGACCGATCCGGACCGTCAGAATGTAAGGGATGACCGGCAGTTCGGCGGAACATGGCCGCCGGCGCTCTATCGTGCCTCGCGCGGCCGGCGGGAACAGCGTCCCGAGCGCTATTCATCCGTCAATATCGCCCGCTAATCGGGCACTATGCTGGGCGCATGCGCGTCGTAAGCTGTTCGTGTTTGCATGACGCGCCCCCGACCCTCGGCTAAGGCGAACGTGACGCCTTAGTTTTCACGGCAATTCGGGCCGATCCCGCGAATTTCACGGCGAATAACCTGCATTCCCGAGAAACTCAAGGGACGTTTCCGGTATGCTATTTGCTAAACAGGTGGCTGGCCGAGTGCCCTCCGCCAATTTATCGCGAGGAGAGGGACATGCGCTTGAGCAATCTGGGAACCGAGCAACTCCGGGAGAAGGATAGAAGCTTCGTCTTCCATCCTTCTACGCATTTGGCTAAGCACAGCCGAGGCGAAACGCCAAATAGGATTATGGCCGGTGCGGAAGGCGTCTATATCTGGGACACCGAAGGCCGAAGGAGCCTCGACGGTTTCGGAGGACTCTACTGCGTCAACATGGGATATGGATGCACGGAGATCGCCGAGGCCATTGCCAGGCAAGCACACGAATTGCCGTTCGCACACGTCTATGCCAGCCAAGGTACGGAGCCGGTCGCCCTGTTGGCAGAGGCCGTGGTCGAGTATTTCGGTCAGAACATGCGAAGGGTCTATTTCGGCCTCTCCGGTTCCGATGCCAACGAAACCAACATCAAGCTGGTCTGGTACTATAATAACATTCTTGGCCGGCCCGAAAAGAAAAAGATCATCTCGCGAAATCGCGGCTATCACGGGTCTGGATTGGTCACGGGTAGCCTAACTGGCCTTCCCTTCTTTCACAATTTCTTCGACCTGCCTCTGGATTTGGTGCGCCATACAACCACGCCGCACTATTACCGCCAGGCGCGTGTCGAGGAGAGCGAGGAAGCGTTCTCCCGGCGCTGTGCCGATGAGCTTGAAGCCTTGATCCTGGCCGAAGGACCGGAAACGGTTGCAGCTTTTATCGGAGAGCCGGTACTTGGGACAGGAGGTATTGTGCCGCCCCCCAAAGGGTACTGGACGTCCATTCAAGCGGTGCTCGACAAATACGATATCCTTCTAATCGCGGATGAAGTGGTCTGTGGCTTCGCGCGAACCGGCGAGAAGTTCGGTTCCCACCTGTATAACATGCGTCCGGATTTCGTGACCATCGCAAAGGGTTTGAGTTCCGCCTACCTCCCCATCTCCGGGTCAATCATTGGCGACCGTGTCTGGTCGGTTTTGGAACAAGGAACTGAGAAGCACGGCGCACTCGGCCACGGCTGGACATATTCGGGGCACACGCTTTGTGCCGCAGCCGCGCTCGCCAATATTCGACTGCTTAAAGAAAAAAATATTCTGGAGCATGTCCGCGATGTTGGACCGTATTGGCAAGACCGGATGAAGGCCGAGCTGGCGGGACATCCCATCGTTGGTGAAGTTCGCGGAGTGGGTATCCTGTCGGCCGTGGAGATGATGCGGGACCCAAAACAAAGGATACCATTCGAACCCGACCTTCAGGTCGGGGTGCGCACTGCAGCTGCTCTGTTTGAGAATGGCGTCATCGGACGGGCCATGCCGCATGGCGACATCCTCGGTTATGCCCCCCCCCTGATCATTACCCGAAAAGAGATCGACATCATTGTCGACGCGACGGTAAAGTCGGTCGATACCACCTATCGCGCGCTGAAGGCCGAGGGTGCCGTATGATTTTGCGATCGCGAAGGAGCGAGTCCGGAGGCAGGCATGTCCCTGCGCGCTACTGCGCCGAGCAGACCCAAAACTGTTGAATTCCAGATATCTGATCTTGAGCATGCTCCGGGCTATTTCAGTCACGATTTGTAACCGAATCAGTTCTGCCGCCGCTGTCCTGTTGCCCAACGACCAGGACCTCTGTGCGGCGCGCCCTGCGGGTGTACCTCCCCGCCGGCAGGGCGCCCTTTTTGACCCACGTAATCAGTATCATTATGGCCCGTGCGGGATCGAGGGTCTGGTAAAGGTCATCTGCACGTTCCGATGCAGATTGAGCTTAGACGTGCCCTTTACATCATTGCAGCGGGCCATAATCATTGCGGTGAATTTTATCACGTCAGGTATATAGAAGGACGATACTCACACGCCACCCCGTTCACAAGGAAAGGCATTTTAATATTGTTGAGACGATTTGCCTATCAAAGAAAAGAAAGCATCGCAACACTTCTTTGCGGATCACGGCGCCCCGGGTGGGGGATGAGCGGCTATCCGAATTGTTATGCTAATGCCGACCCAAATTCCTGCAAAAGCTGGGGTCAATGATGGCTTTTGGTCAGCGCAGGATGATTTCTCCTGATTTGGTCGGTGCAGGGGCGGTCATGATTTAATGCATGGAGATTCTCTGATTGAGCTGTTGAGATCATGAGGCGTCTGCCAGACGCCCATCGGGTGAGCCCAGCATGATTGGGATGACCGACGAAGATCGAAAGTGTGGCAGCATTCTGGAGCCCGGTCAGCCCAGCGACGCCCGCGAATTCAATCACGTTTGTCGGGACATACACGACGCAGCCGGAAGGCGTGCAGAAAGAGGAAGAATCGAGCGCGACGATGACGAGGCACATGCCACTTGTTTTCGAGACATTCCTTGAAAGACTGTCACAGAGTATCGATGAGGCAGATTTCCGGGATGCCATGGCTGAGGCGGCCGGACGACTTGACCTAATCTTCTTTGCCTACCTCTCCTTGCCAGCACGGCCTTCCGGCAAACCGAGGTTAATTTCAAACTATCCACCCCGCTGGACCAGACAGTATCTGGAAAATCAGTATGAGAAACTCGATCCTGTGGTCTTGCGTGCTCGAAATGGCGGCTGCCCGTTTCACTGGGGATCGAATTTGGGAGGCGATAAAATGTCGCCGGCTCAACAGCAGCTATTCGATGAGGCGGCTCAATTCAGCATCTGCTGCGGTTTGACGATCCCAATTGTCGATCTCCGCGGCCGCATCGCTGCGGTTACTTTTGCCGCCGATGAGCCTCGTCCAGTATTTCTTCGGGTCGCTGAGCGGTACGAACAAGCTCTTCAACTGATGGCGGCCTGCTTTCATCGTTGCGTTCGCCGCAAATTGCCGAGCGATCGAACAGTGGATGGGGTTTCGCTGACATCCCGCGAATATGAGTGCCTGAGGTGGGCAGCGCGGGGTAATTCAGCCTGGGTGACCGGCCGCATCTTGGGTATCAAGCCACGCACGATCGCTTTTCATTTGGACAATGCCAAGAAGAAGCTAGGCGTGCGAACCCAAAATCAGGCTATAGCCCTTTTGGGGTCCGAAGGGTCCTCAATTGTCTGAGAAGCTTTTTGATCCCCTTGTGCTCGGGCCATTCGATCGCGCGCTTTGTATCGAGCGTTGACTGGATGCCGAGATCTTCTGTTCCGCCGGCTCGGGCGATGCAGCCGTATTCTTCCAGTCCGCGCCGGTGATCATAGTCTATGGGTGCTCGAGCGGGTGTGTCGTCGCTGACGAGCTAGTTGTGGAGCCTCAACAGGTTGTCCTCGGTTAGAGCGAGGCGACTGATAGGTGTTTTGGACTTTAGGCTCCCGTGGGGACGGTGCCAATTGTATCTGTGCAGCCAGACCGGCAACTCTGCGGCGCGGTGATCTGAAGTCGGATAAGCGATGGCATAAGCCCATTCGCGCAGTGCTGTCTGGATGAAGCGCTCGGCCTTGCCATTGGTCTTGGGTGTATAGGGTCTTGTCCTGACGTGCTTGAGGCCGAGATCGCGGCAGGCCTTGGCGAAGGCCTTTGATCTGTAGCAGGAGCCGTTGTCGGTCATGACGCGGGCTATCGTGACGCCGAGGCTGGCGTAGTAGGCCACCGCCGCCTTGAGGAAGGCGATGGCGCTTTCTTTTTTCTCGTCGGGCAGGATCTGCGAGAAGGCGATGCGGGAGGCGTCGTCGATGCAGACATGGACGAACTCCCAACTGCTGCCGCGCGAGCTGGCATTGCCGGTGCGCTTGCCGGTAATGCGATGACCGATGCGCTCGAAACGACCGAGCTTCTTGATATCGATATGGATCATCTCGCCAGGATGCTCGCGCTCGTAGCGTCGGATCGGCTCGGCCGGTTCGATATCCCGCAACCGCGACAGTCCGGCACGCTTGAGAACCCGGCTAACGGTGGCGGGCGAGACGCCGACCTCATGGGCGATGTGCTTGCCGGTCCAACGTTGCCGCCGCAGCGCCATGATGCGCTCGGCGATCAACGCAGCGGTGGCCTGCGGCATATTGGCGGGCCGCGAGGAAAGGTCGATCATGCCGGCCCGCCCTTCGGACTTGTAGCGCTCGACCCAGCGCGCCACGATCTTGGCCGACACGCCGTAGACACGCGCCGCATGGGCTTTGGAGAAAGCGCCTTCTATCACCGACAGCGCCATCTCCTCTCGACGCAGCGGTGTGAGACGGGCATTCTTATGGATGTTCATTCGGACCCTCCGGTGAGTGCTGAAGCTTGGTAACTCCAGTCTCCCCGGTCCGGTCCGAATGGACAACCTCCCGAAAGCTCACAGCTAGTCGTGCGGTTATATAGTTTCCGAGGATGGCCCGCTTGCATACCTGCCTGCCGGTAATCTCTAACCCTTGACTTAGGGCGATGGCTATCGGTTATGCGGCTTGAAAGCGAAGAGGTGGACCCTTCGTCGAGCGCCGGTACGATATGGAGTGCTGCTCCGGGCTAATACCCATCCAGACAGAGCGGAACCTTCTATCACGTCAGACGCTCGGACAGTTGCCAAACCCCGATTTCCTGGGAACTGAATTGTGCTCGCCACCGGGTCCATTTTGCCGGCGCGTCTGTGGTGCAGGCCCCGATCAGCCTGACCAATGGCACAGGAACGCTTCTATGACCGAGCACTGCGAATTTGTCAGCTGGCGAACAATTCCTTGTAGCCGCTCGTCACCATCCAGTTCGCACGGTCGAGATGACTACGAAGCGCCTTCCTGGCGCGCTCCGGTTCAAGTGCCGGATCAATGCCGAGGATCAGTTGGGCCATTTCCTCTTCGGGCGCCTCATCGGCTGAGGCGTCCAGGAGCCTCATATAGATGGTAAAGTGCGCCCTGTCGTAGGCGGTAAGACGGTCAGACCAAGGGACTTCGTCGAGCAGTGTTGAGCTTTGAGTCCTATCTGTTCCCGTTGATTGATTCATGTCTGCCGCGAACCTCGCATGTTGATCGCTGGATCCAAGGCAGAATATCCCAAAATGGGATAATCCGAAACGGGGATTAGTCGCTGAGCCGGTCTCTACCTGCCGGTTCACCTAAATGCCCAAATCTCTTCGATCTCCCCGCCACCAGCGGTTTCTGGCCCAGTTGATCTCACTGCGCAATGTCAAAGGGCTGACGCAGGCGCAGGTGGCTGAGAAGCTTGGTCGTCCGCAATCTTTCGTGGCGAAATATGAGGGTGGCGAACGGCGTCTCGATGTCATTGAGTTTCTCGACGTAACTGCGGCCCTCGATGCTGATCCGTGTGAGATTCTGTTGAGCCTGCGCACGTAGTGGGCGCCCGCGCCCATCACCGCGCGTGCCGTGTGCCGGTGGGTCGAGCCCCGCTTTTCTTGGCTCTGGCGTCTCGACCATTCCGCTGCGCCTCCTAGCGCGTCGTTAGACTCTCGCAATTCGCTCTGTTTTGTGCCTTTCTCAGCAGGTGGCGCCGCATCCTTCTAGGCCCGCCGCGGCGTCCCGCAACCCTTAGCCAGCTGTGAGCTTTCAGTAGGTTGTCCATCCGGCCCTTCGGATGCGGTGCGGCTCAGACGGCGGACCCGTTCCTGTCATGATTCGCCGCCGCACCCATTCCTGGGAAGCAGCCATTGGCGAGCGGAGGACAAAATGATGAGACAGCGAAGCGCTGGGCCATCCGCGCTGTGGTGATACGTCGATGCATGGCGGTTGCGCGACTTCGTTGCTTGAAGCGAAGCGACCGCACCGCCCATTTCGTCAACTGGCGAACAAATCCTTGTAGCCGCTCGTCACCACCCAGTTTGCACGGTCGAGATGACTGCGAAGAACGTTGCGTGCGCGCTCAGGTTCGCGTGCCGGATCAATGCCGAGGATCACTTTGGCCATTTCCTCTTCAGTGGCGTTGTCGGCCGAGGCGTCCAGGAGCCTCATATAGGTTGTAAAGTGGTCCTTGTCGTAGGCTGTAATGCGGTCCGACCAGGGGACCTCGTCGGCGAACGGCGTGTTCGATCTGGGCTGCAACATCGCTAATTCTATCTCCGGCCAATGGACCCGCGAAGCCCTGTGCCTGCTAAATGTGGATTACATATTATAGTTGATAAACTCAAGCCGCCTGATCCGCTGGCTTGCGTGCATGGATATGCGCAAGTTGGTCGGACGGAATGTGCAGAGGATCAGGCAAAGGAAGCGCCTGACGCAGGAGCAGCTTGCGGAGATTTCCGGGTTCAGTCAGCAGTACATCAGCGGCTTGGAGAAAGGCCGAAGAAATCCGACAATTATCACGATCTATGAACTGGCATTGGCCCTCGGCGTCAGCCACATGGATCTGGTTCGGCCCGACAAACAGGCATGATACACCCGCCCTCCAAGTAGCTGGCCGCCTGATGGCGCGCGCCGGGTGCTCGTGAACCCAGGCTTTTCTTAGGGTCCCCCGGCAGCCCCTGCCATTTGGCTCGCCCTGGCCCGGCGCACCCTATTGGACAGTCGGCCGCTGCGGTTTTTGTCAGCCTTTCCTGGGGCGGTCGGCATTGCCTTTTAGGCCCGCCGCGGCCTCCCGCAACCTTCGCTCTCGCTTCAGGTCCTTCTCTTGGTTACGATCCTTCGGATGCGGTTCGCCTCTTTCAGCGGGCCTAATCGCTTTCTGCCGCCCACCCCACGGGGACAGCCACGCGAGACTAGTATGGAGCGTTGCGGTTAGCGCACGAACAGCAAAGGAACTGAAAAAACAGGCAACTGTCGAAGCATGGCTGAACCAGCCATCGTGTCGGCATCTTGGAGCCGCGTGTTCGCCTTGAGGCCCTGCCGGTAGGATCCCTGCAGTTGAAGTCATTGTCGGCATTCTGACAACAATGGACATGAACCGCCGAACTATCAAGGCGACCAGGTTGTTGTCTAGCAATGGTTTTCCGAATCGGCACGGCACTTGCGTTACCAAAAACAAGTACGCCGCGGCACGGATCGCCCAAGAGGCTGAACGACCTGATCTGTTTGACCCTCGCAGCAGGGGTGGATGGCTAACACAAAGGAAACTTTGAAGGTGGACGTTTTCGAAAGTTCTCCAATACCTGTCAGGAAAACACGGACGCCATCTTTCTCGGTGGATCTAGCCTTGCTGGGAGTCGCATTCGTTTGGGGGGCGAGCTATCCGGTCGGGAAAGGCGCACTGTTCTACGCGCCGGTTTCGATACTTGTTCTTTATCGCTTCCTGATTACTACGATCATTACGGCAGTGGCTGCAAGACATGAGATCGCATTGGTCTCCTGGGGCGATTTCATCCGCGGCTTCGCATTGGGAACAATACTTTTTTGCATCTTTATTGCTGAAACTTACGGCGTTGCATCGACAAGCGCAATGAACACGGCCTTGATCATATCGCTTTGTGTGATTTTCACGCCGAGCATCGACTATGGGCTATCACGGCGACTTCCACCTACGGGCATTTTGGCAAGTGCTGCCATAGCGTGCATCGGTGTCGGCATTCTCACTGGCGGGATCAGCAGGTTCAGCCCGGGTGACGCGCTTGTCTTGGGGGCCGCGATTCTGCGAGCGGTTATGGTCGTTTCCACCAAACGCCTTCTGGCCGGCCGGCAGATTTCATCTGCAGCCCTGACGGCCATCCAAGGATCGACGGTGGCAACACTTACTTTCGTTTTGGCCGTCGCTCAGTTCGGAATTTCAGGCCTTGTTGTGAGGGCCACCCTTCAGTTTTGGGGCGCTGTTGCCTTCCTTGCACTCTTCTGCACCCTCGCTGCATTCTACATTCAAAATGCCGCAGTGAGAAAATCCACACCGACACGGGTTGGCTTCTTGATGGGAACAGAACCTTTTTTTGGTTTCGTTCTAGCGCACCTTCTTCTGAATGAGCCTTTGACAGTACCGAGCTTGATAGGCGCAGGCCTCGTCCTCGCTGCGACGTTTGCTGGCATCTGGTTTGAGAGCAGGACATCCAAATGAACCCCATCTTGGCTTCCACCAAACCCGCCATCGGCGGCATTTCGAGTTTTGAAGATCTGGAGGCTTTTCCGGACCGAACCGCACCAGTTGCAACCATGTTCAGCGGCGGTCTCGACAGCACCTATCTTCTCTACAAGCTGCAAAGCCTTGGCTTTGCGAACATTGAAGCTGTCGCAGCGGATGTCGGAACGCGCATCGATCAGCCTTTGTTGGAACGGACGGCAGCCATGTTCGGCGCGCGCTTTGTCTGCCTCGAAGGGCGGGATGCCTTTGTCGAACAAGGCGTGAAATCAGCCATTCGAGCCCACGCCAAGTACCTTGGCATCTATCCGTTGAGCAGTTCGTTGAGCCGTCCCATAATCGCATCTTTGGTTGTTAATCATGCTAGGTCAATCAACTCACGGCTGGTTCTTCATACAGCAAACCTTTCTCAAAACAGTCTTCCGCGCCTTAACAATAGCATTAAGCGCTCAGGATTTTCCGGCAACTTCGGCAGTCCGTATGAATGCTCTGTGATATCCCGACAACAGAAGACCTCCGACCTGTCCAAGTGTGGAGCGACTTTTGTGGCGGACCGCACGTGGAGCGCGGACGAAAACCTCTGGTGTCGGGAATTCGAGTCGGGGCCTTTGGAAGATCCCGAGAACTTTTCCATCCCCGAGGAGGCATTTGCTTGGACGCGCCACATTCCCGCAGAGCAGCCGGTAGAGATCAAACTCGGGTTTGCAGACGGAAGTCTCGTGTCAATTGATGACCGTGATGTTGCATTGGTCGACGCAATCCCGTTCCTGAATAACACGGTCGGCAAATTCGGGCACGGCCGCTTTGTCGGGCTTGAACACATCACAACCGGCCAAAAGGTTCTCGAAGTCCGCGAGGCCCCTGCCGCGGCCATTATCTTCGACGCGCTGCGTCACCTCGAAACCGCTTCTCTTGACGTGGCATCAATCGTTTTGAAGCAAGGGCTTGAGCAAGCCTGGTCCCAAGAGGCGGTTTCAGGTGCATGGGGCAGTACTATTCACCAGATGTGCGAACGGGCCATTGCATCCGCCCTCGAGGGCGTTAGCGGGAGCGTCAGCTACATAGTCGATCACACACGCTTTTTACCTCGGTCGATCCGAGCCAGGACGCCGAGATACATTAGGGACCGCGACCTTTGGGAATACCAAGCCGCAACCCACATAGCGTTGTCCAAAGCGTTCCGTCCTCGCCAAGTCACCAAAAGGGAGACACCCGTGGAAAACAACGCACCCCAGGCGCCGGCCAACCTCAGTCAACAATGCACTGACGGTCTGGTGACAAATGGATGGTGGTTTTCAAAAGGCGAGCGCGCCGAAGCCTGCTTTGGCATCGAAATTGATGCAGCCTGGAAGAACTTTGCTGACCATTGGAATCGACTTCTTCTCGATGAATACATGCGTGACGGCGGAACATATCGTTACCGGCGCTATAGCGCTTTTGAATATGACGCGACTGACGGAATCTTTAGGCTCCTACCCCACGCCCCCTACGAACAATCAAAAAGTGTCAATCATCTGAATGGCGGCTTCAAGCGCCACTTCGAGCCCCTTGAAAACTCCTTTATAGACCATCCCGTCTTAGAAAAGATTCTGACAGGTTTCTGCAGAATTCTATGTGAAGCCGCCCGACATGATCGTTGGAATATCAAGATCCATCCCTACCGGATTGTCGCGCGCGATGGTGTAAATGGCAAACCGGCACCCGAGGGCCTTCACCAGGACGGGGTGGACTTCATTGCTTGCTATATGATTGGGCGGGTCAACGTCACCGGCGGCATGAGCATGATCACCGACGCCTCAAAGGAGTTCCTCGGCGAGGTCGAAATGAACTCCCCGAATGATTTTGTGATCTGCAACGACCGCGAAACCTTTCACGATGTATCGTCGATTGTGGCCGAAAACCTGAAAATGCCGTACGCTTATCGCGACGTCCTTGTGATCGCCTTCGAGAAATTATAACGCCCAGCGCGCCGAGAGCATTTTCAACAAGGTTCAATACTGCTTGGTATCCTCTCGGGTGTTCCTGGTGCGGGAACAATGCAGGATTAATTTCTTGCATCTAAACACCTAGATAGCAGTTTCGCCTCTCTGGTATGATGGTTTTTGGCCTCGCGGATCTCGCGTAATACGAATGACCGTGGACACCCCCGATCTTCGCAAGAAAGTGAGAAATTATCCTCATGCTGTCCGACGAGGTGGTCTGCGGCTTCGGAGGCACCGGGAACTGGTTTGGTAGCCAGACATTTGGGATGGAACCGGACATGCTCTCGATCGCCGGGGGGCTTTCATCCGGTCACCTGCCCATTGGCGGCGTCATTATCTCGACAAGATTTATCAATGCGCCGCTGACGAGGCCCACAAGGTCGGCGTGTTCGGTCACGGTTTCACCTACTCCGGTCATCCGGTGATAGCGGCCGTCGCCGCCGAGGCGATCAGGATCTACAGCGAGATCGATTTCGTGACCCAGGCGCGTCGTCTCGGCGATCACTTGCATGGAGCCCTCGCGGACGCGCTCGGCGACCATCCGCTTGTCGGTGAAGCCCGCGGCCGCGGCTTCATCGCGGGGGTTCAGATCGTCGAGGATCGTGCGCCCGTCGCGTCTTCGCGCCCGAGCTGAGGATCGGCGATGTCGAGCGGCGGTGCCGCGAGCACGGCGTCATGATCCGCAATATGGGAGACGTGCTTGGAATCTGTCCGCCCTATATAATCACCGAAAGCGAGATCGACCCCTTGGTTGACGGCATTCGTTCTGCACTCGACGGCGCCGCTGCTGCGAATTCCCGGGTCGGTCGGGTGGCATGAGTTCCAGCATTAAGACCGACTGCTTCACTTCAGTGGATATTATCGAGCAAACGCTCACCCGAGGGGTGCACTTCATCCGTGTCCGGTACAAAACGTCACCCATGTCTCAGGTCGGGCACGCCGCTCGCCAACGACACCGAGTTCGGCCTCGCGGCCTACTTCTACACCGGCGATCTCGGTCGCGCCTTCCGCGTGATGGAAGGACTGAAGTACCGGCGTCAATGAAGGCCTGATCACCACGCCGGAGGTGCCGTTCCGCGGCGTCAAGGAATCGGGCCTCGGCAAGGAAGGCGGCCTCCAGGGCATCGTGGATTATCTCGACACCAAACATGTCTGCATCGGCGGTCTCGGCGTCTAGTGGTTCCCGCCTGACATAGGAGTCCAATCAGAGATTCCCTTTCTGGCCTGCGCGTGCGAGTCTGGCGCATGCGCACAGGAAGATCGTTCACCGTTTCGTCGGCCGATCGCGTCCGTCTGACGGCGCTGATCAGGGATCGCAACGCCCCGCAAAAGCATGTCTGGCGCGCCGAGATAGTGCTTTTGCCCGCCGACGGCGTCGGCACCGGCGAGGTCATGCGCCGCATCGGCAAGTCGAAGACCGACGTCTGGCGCTGGCAGGAGCGCTTTGCCGCGGAAGGCTGTGACGGGCTGCTGCGCGACAAGACGCGACAGTGGCGCATTCCGCCGCTCGGTCCCGATGTCGGCGAGCGCGTCGTGGCACTGACGCTTGCCGATCCGCCGGGCGAGAGGACCCACTGGACCGCCGACATGATGGCGCAAGCCGCCGCAATCAGCGCCAGCGCCGTCAGGCGCATCTGGAAGGCGCATGGTCTCGCACCCCACCGCTGGCGCCAGGTTCAAGCTCTCCAATGATCCGAAGTTCGTCGACAAGTTGCGCGCCGTCGTCGGCCTCTATCTCGATGCGCCGGCCCATGCCATCGTTCTGTCGGTCGATGAAAAGAGCCAGATCCGGCGCTCGACCGCACCCACCCGGCCTGCCGATGAAGAAGGGGCGGCTCGGTACGATGAGGCACGACTACAAGCGCAACGGCACCACCACCCTGTTCGCCGCCCTCAACGTCCACTATTGTCCCGTTGACGAGAATATCATCTTAGTTGCTTGTAAAAATTTGTTCTCCACTTCCGTCTCCATCGTATCTCAGTCAACGCGATGGAGCAGGAAATGACTACAAACATTGTGAAACTGGAAGAAGGCAGGGCAATCGGCTCTAATCGTGACGTGCCGCTGTCAGATCATGAGGCGGAAGCCCTAGGGCATCTTGCGGTGGCGCTGAGTGGCATTTCGACGACCATTCGGTCCGCCGCCTACAAACACGCGCTAAACTCTAGTCACGCGATGAAGCCCCTAAAGGAGACGGAGGACGCGCTTACCGACTACGACGCCTTGGCGAGGGCGGCGGGCCGAAAGCAGCCGAAAGCGGCGGAGGAGGACGACAGGAAGGGGGACGCCCTAGCGAGAGAGGCCGCCGCACAGGTCAGCAGGGTCGATCAGACCCGATCTTCCCGCTGGAGCAGACCGCGAAGGGTACCGGTGGCATCAACGGACTACGTTCGGCAGGTGGTCATGGCAGATAGTCAGCTTGGAGCAGTGTCGGCACTGGTAAACGCGCGGCGAGTGGCTCCAGAACGCTTCCATGCTTCTGTTCCCAGTGTAGATAATAATCCGGATGCTCCGCTTCTGACCTCTTTTTCGGACTATCTGAGCAGGGTGTGCGGACTGGAGTCAAAGTCCCGCGAAGGCGTTCTCCTGGGCAGCCGCCGCTTTCTGGATTGGTTCCATCACCACCATTCCCGGCCAAGCCCTCGGCGCGTTGACGGCTGAGCATGTCCTTGCCGCTGTCGAACATCGGCTGTCACTATCGGCGACCTCCGGTACCCGCACCGGCAGCAACTTCTCACATCGTATTGGGCTGGCCACCACGACCAGAATCTCGCGCGCGTCGTCCCCAGGACGCCCCACTGGCGTTTGGCTCATCTAACCCTCGAACTCGGCTACGGCCCGTCGACGGTCTTCTTCACATGGGTCGGATTCGACGAAATGGACGAGGTCACAGGCGACGGCCATGCTGAACTGCTCGACGACGGCTCCATCGACATCACCTTCTATCACAACGGCGACGAGGCAATCCTCAAGGCCAAACGGGACACTTCTTCAACGGCCTGCTAGGAGATCCGTGTTCGCCTTGCGCTGACAAAGAAGCTCACACATGACGTCCGGGAGACGATGCTGGCAAATGGTCTGGCTGAAGCATTCCACCCACAATACCAAAGCCCGTCCCGATCCAAAGCGCTTCTAAGCACTCCACCTCAGGCGCAAGGCCGGTTGGCCAGTGCATCTTCTTGGTCCGCCGGAAGAGAACCCCGCCCGACAATAGCTTCATGAGGTCTTGCGCTGCAGTGTCGACCGTAAAAAAGGGCGCGCGAGGCGCCCTTCATTTAAACCGGCAGTCGGGAAGCAGACTTCACTCTGATATTCAAAAGCGGTAGGTGACACCTGCGCCTATCAGCCAGGGATCGAGCTCCGCCTTCCCCGTCAGCTTCGCGCCGGTCACCGTGACGTCGAAGTCCGGCTTCAGGAAAAGCTTCTTCACGTCGAAGTTGAGGCCCCAGTGCTGGTCCACCATGTAGTCGAATCCGACCTGCAGCGCCGTGCCGAACGTGTTCTTCACCTTGAGAGCATCAGCGCTGCCAGTGTCCTGGTTGTAGAAGATCGTGTAGTTCACGCCGGCGCCGACATAAGGCTTGAACGCGCCGAGATCGGTAAAATGGTACTGCAACGTGAGTGTCGGCGGCAGCAGCCAAACTTTGCCGATGTTGCCCAACCCTCCGATCGTCCCTTGGCCCGCGATGTTGGCATAAGTGGTACCGAGTATGAGTTCGGCGGCGATGTTGTCGGTGAAGAAATACGAGATATCGAGTTCCGGCGTCACCGTGTCCGAATACGAAAGACCGGAGCCGGGAAGCGTATCAACGTAGCCCAGATCTTTCGTAACGACGCCCAACGCCCGCAGGCGGACCTGCCAAGGGATTGGCGCTTCGGTGACCGAGGCTCCCGTCTCCGCCAGGACGGTCTCTGCTTGCGCAGGCTCCGCGGCGACGGCCTGCTGTCCCACCATGATCAGGGCCACCGCCGCTGCTGTTGCCCGCGCTACGCCCATTCGCGTTCTCGCCATGAGATTCACTCCTTGATGTTCAGAAAGGATGCACTGCACTATTTCGTCTCCTGCTCGAATGAATTGTTGATGGACCTCAAATGCCCCTCTTGCGTTGCAACGCGTTCCGCCGTCTCCGGAGGGTGATCGTTGAAGCCGATTGCGCTGCGGAGAAAATTGGTGCCTAGACTGATGAATGCGGCTTGCTCCCGATTGTCCTCGCCGCAGCCGTGCCCGCCTGCGCTGGCCTCGTAGAAGTAAGCGGGATAGCCAAGAGCCTGCAGTTTTGCGGCCATCTTGCGCGCATGGCCCGGATGGACGCGGTCGTCGCGTTTCGTGGTGGCGATCAGGATAGGCGGATAGGGCTGTCCCGGCGCTGCGGCGTGATAGGCGGAGATTTCCTTCAGGAAAGCCCAATCGTGAACCTTGTCCGGATCGCCATATTCGTCGATCCAGCTCGCGCCCGCCAAGAGCTTGGTGTAGCGACGCATGTCGATAAGCGGTGCTGTGCAGAACAGAGCCCCGAAATGCTCAGGATAGCGGGTCAGCATGTTTGCGATCAGCAGGCCGCCATTTGAGCCACCCTCGGCGGCAATCCGCCTCGGCAGGGTGATGCCCCTTCGCACGAGGTCGGAGGCAACGGCGGCGAAATCGTCGTGGGCGAGACGCTTGCCCTCCCTGCGCCCGGCTTCGTGCCAGCGGGTGCCGAACTCGCCGCCGCCGCGGATGTTCGCCTCGACACACGTGCCGCCGCTCGAGCCACAGCTTGCCCAGCGGGGAGTTGTAGTAGGGCAGGAATGATACGCCGAACCCGCCATAAGCGGAAAGGTGAATCGGAGCATCTCCGTTCCCGTTCGCCGGACCAACCTGCGTATAGGGGATCAGCTCATGATCGATAGAGACTGCCTCGTGGCGCGTGACCACCAGTCCGGATGCATCGAAATTCTCCGGGCTGCGCTTCAGGATTGCTGAAGCGCTGAGAGACGGCGCGGCATTCAGATCGAACAGCAAGAGCTGCGGCGGCGTGATCGGATCCTGAGCACAGATCAGGACCTCTCCATTGGTCTCGTGAACTGCCGCATCGAATGACCAGACGTCGACAGTACCTTCGGCGGGCAGGGTGTTCAGGACTCGGCGCGTCCATTCCTGGTGGCCGGGAGTGAACATCTCGAAACGCGGTGCGAGATTGACGAGGTAAGAGATAATGAGCTTCCCGTCATTCCAGAAGAATGACTGCATGGAGCGCCTTTCCCCTGGTTGAAACAGGGTCTCAAAAAGGCGTCCGCCGGCGAGGAAAGTGGAAAGCGAGATGACGATCAGCGCGTCGGCGGGATGGGTGGTGCCTCCCACCGTCCAGGGCTTGCGCGGCCTTACCGCCAGCCAGTCGCCGAAGACCCGCCACGACGCGTCGCGAGGAAGATCGATCTGCCTCCTCGGCCCGCTCCTATCGCCGATCCAGCTGATCTTCTCGAAGAAGGCCGGCTGCTCGATGAACCAAAGGCGCTCGCTGCGGCCGGTGCGGTCCGAATGACCAGACACTTGGAAGCTTTCGAACCCGGCCTCGAAGATTGCCGGCGTGGTGAGGGGATCCGCGTCACGCTTCCACAGTCGAACTGTGCGCGCATAGCCGGAGCGGGTGGCCATGCCATTACCAAGCGCACTGGAAAGCAGAAGCGTGTCAGGGTCCAGCCAATTAACGTAGCCTTTGGCCTCGGGGAGGTTGAAGCCGTCGGCGACAAAGCTCAGAGAAATCAGGTCGAATTCGCGATGCACGACCGCGTCGCTGCCGCCGCGCGACAGGCGCAGAACGGCTCTTTCCCGTCTCTCCGGCTCGATGGACGCGCCGTCCCAGATCCAGTCCTCTCCGTCGCTAGCCGCGAGAGCATCCAGATCGAGCAGTAGCTCCCATTGGGGATCCGCCTTCATGTAGGCGGCAAGGGTGGTCCGGCGCCACAGTCCGCGTGGATTACCGTCATCTCGCCAGTAATTGTAGAGGTACTGACTACGGCGCGCGATCAGGGGAAGATTGTCGCGATTGTCGAAAATGGCTGTCAGAGCCGCGCGGTCGCGCTCGAACTGCGTTCCACCGAAGTGCTTCAGAGTCCTTGCCGATTGGCCGGCGGCCCAGGCAAGTGCCCGCTCGCCCTCTACATCTTCAAGCCAGACATAGGGATCGTCGTCGGGAGCATCAAGCGTTGGACGGACATCAAATGCGTTCATGTCCGGACAGCCTTCAGAAAGAAGGGATAGAGGCTTCCGTCGGCTCGGGAACGCTCAGTGTCGGTAGCGGCGCCCACATGTTCGAAAAGCGTGATCATTGATGAGTTCTTCCAGTCGGTGCGGCATCGCAGTGCTTTTGCGCATAGGGCCGCAACCTTCGTGCCAACTGGGAAAATCGTTTCGGAACAATGCGATCGCTCTGGAAGCGTTGTGTCACATGTCCGACATCGTCGAGAATCCGACAACGAGTGCTCCTCCTAATCACCGGATCAACCTCCGGCGCCAGTCGTGGACACTGTGCAGAACTCGAGAAGTGAAGCTCATTGGAGTGAACCTGGTTGACGCCCAACATCTTCGCTCTGGAGCGCTTCACGCACACGGATTCATGGCAGACACCATGATGCGATCGATGCTGTTAGAGACCAAGCTGGCTGCGCCTGTGAGTTTCAGCCGCCAGCTGGAAGCAGCGGAGTTCTGAGGAGAAGGGTGGGGGGCCCAAGCCCTGCCGCAATCTTGGCCTGCACCGTCCCCTTGATTGTTGTGGGTCAACGTCTGCCTGCCCGCTGAATTTGGCACGCCTTACACCTACGTCACGACCAAGACCTTCCTGTTGCACTTCGGCCTCGACACACTGCGGGATTTGCCCGATTTCGAGGCGATTGAGGTTGCCGCGCTGCTCAGCAAGGAGAAGCTGCTGGCGGGCGATACTCCCATCGGGCTGGTGAGTGGTGGAGGAGGTGAGGAGCGACACTCCAAGGCCAGGACGGGCTAGCGCAGCAGATACATGGAAGTAATCGCTTGATATGAGCGGTTGAGAGTCGAATCAGGGAACTATGCGATCACTATCGATAAGAGGTGGCAATATCGATCGTGATTGTATCGGGCCACTCTACGGCGAAGGAGGCGGCAACTTGTGTCTCCGACCCGAAACGATTACCTTGCGGCCATTATGAGCAAGCATTTGGCATCCGTCTTGACGACGTGAACGCGCCCTGCAGCGTACAGCTGGACGACGCGGCGCTGGCCGATTGCTTTGCGGATCTCGATTTGGCCAAGCAGCATCCCGCTCATGTCAGCGC
This sequence comes from Mesorhizobium sp. M4A.F.Ca.ET.050.02.1.1, assembly GCF_003997725.1. Lineage (NCBI taxonomy): Bacteria > Pseudomonadati > Pseudomonadota > Alphaproteobacteria > Hyphomicrobiales > Phyllobacteriaceae > Mesorhizobium > Mesorhizobium sp. M4A.F.Ca.ET.050.02.1.1. The sequence continues at coordinate 5,442 of NZ_RZSG01000003.1, read as the reverse complement.
CTTTCTCGGCGAGGTCCCTCTCGCCCAGCAAGTCGAGTTCGCAACCGCGCACCACATTCGCGGTCGACGAGATGAAGGCTTTTGCCGCCAAGTTCTCTGCCTGGTCCGGCGAAAGCTATCCGCTCGCCGCATAATGGCTGGACATGATAGCCGACGCCCGTCCCGAATGGCGGCGGCTTTTTCGTATTATATCGACCTGATCGACAAGATGCGGCGGAACAGGGGTCCACGTGCGATGCGGCCAAAGCGGATCCAGCTCTCGAGCGCGACTACGGGGTAGGTGTGGTCGCTGGAGCCGCGGCCGACCTCGACCTCGCGCCAGCCGGTCTTGCCGCGCAGGGTGACCAGCAGCCCTTGCCGTCAAAAATCTCGATCCAGCTGGCGCCATCGCTGTTGTCGTCGCGCATGACGTCGAGACCGACGATCTCGGAGCGCCGCAGGCCGCCGCCACAGCCCAGGAGCAAAATAGCGCGGTCGCGCAGGCCCTGAGGTCGTGGCCGAGCGTGGCGATCATCGCCAGCAGATCGTCGCCAGGACCGCCTCTTTCTGCCGCGGTGGCTTTGCGTGCTTGCGGCGAATGCCGGCAAGAACCTTATAGATATGCCGCTCCGCGCGGTCCAACGGCCGGCCGCGCTGGGTAAAGTTCCAGGCGAGGCCGGAAAGCCGCCGCTCGATGGTCGCAAACTAAAGGGCAGGGGCGCCACGCTTCGGATCGCCGGCGGCGGTGCCCGAGGCACAGGCGCTGATATTGAGCCTGATCACCTTCGAGCCCGGAGGCAGGGGATCGAAGCCAGCGCGCCGGCACCAGGAGGAAAAATGCCGCCAATCCTTGGGGTAGGCGTCGCGCGTGTTCTCCGAGGTGGCGTTGTAGCCCCTCGCGGTCTCGACCAGTTCCTGGACATGCGCCGGGACTCTTTGAGCCGGGTCTCCATCTCCTTGTAGAGCTTGTCAAGCTCGCCATCGACTGGCTTCAGGTCGTCGATTGAACATTGCGTCATCATAGGCTTTGTGCCTTGTTGTAGCAGGCATCGTCCGTTCGCGCGGCGGACACAGACATCACCGTCGCTGAGCCGAGAACGACGGTAAAAGAAAATGCACTCACTGACTTCATAACCAATCTCTTTTGCGGGTGATTTAGAAACGGACGCCGAGCTTGGCGCTGAACCCGTGTGTCTGGGCATCCGAGGCGATCTGTCCCTGATAGGCGATGCCGAACGTCGCGTTCTCGGTGATGTTTACGTCAAGCCCAGCTTCGAGCAGAGCTGCGTTCTTTGCGATCGGCACGCCCTTGATGGCGAAGGAGGAACCGCCAGCAAAGGCAAGAGCGGTATCCGGCCTGACGTCGCCGAAGGCGTGGCGCCAGCCAAGACCGCCGCGCGCGGTAGCAGTCACGGTGCCGAGGGTCAGTACCGTCGACGCACGCAGACCTAGCGTGGTAAACGCCGTGTCGCTCGAGCGATCCCCGCTCGACAAGGCGGCTGCGCCGCCATTCTCGGTGAAGCCATCGGCGTCAAAATTCACATAAGCGAGATTAGCGTAGGGCTCGAAGGAAGCCGAAGCCGTATTGATACGGTAGCCGAGCTCGCCAAAGGCCTGGAACGTGCCGGCGTCGTAATCGGCCGAAAGGCTGTCGGCGAAGCCTGGAAAGACCACGGACCTGCCGGTCTCGATGCTGTGCCAGGTATAGGCAAGGCCGGAACGAAAACCGAGATTGCCGTTCTGCGTGCCGGCAAAAAGACCGAGATGGTAATTCTCGCTCGAGCCCGACGACGCGCGATCGTCCGCCTCCAAGGAGGTATGGCTGTAGCCGCTGATGAGGCCGAGCCGCCAGCTTTCGCCGACAGCCGCGTCACCGCCAGCCAGAAAGCCGCCTGTCGAGTGATCGAGACCGGCGGCATTGCCGTCGCTGTCGAGATGACCCCAGGCGCCGAAGCCACGGCCCCATACGGCGAAATTCTCACTCGTTGCCGGGGCCAGTTCCAGACCACCCAGCCCATAAGTCATCACCGGAACGCTGGAGGCACCGACGCCGTCGAACGCCGCACGGATCCGTTCGCTCGCGGCATCGCGTACAGAATGACTGTCCTCGATGAGGCCGCTATGAATGGAAGCATGAACCTCGCCTGATAGCATATCGAAAGCGTTGCGGGCTTCCGGCGCCGTCAGGAACAGGATGTTGTCCTGGATCGGATTACCGCTTCCAAGCGCCTGAGCCGCTGCGGCGACCGAGCGTTGATTGAAGGTGCTGGCTACATCGGCAAACGCCGTCGATGTGCGGCTGATATCGAGATAGACATTGTTGGCATCGTAGACGAGCTGGAAATCGACGAAGGGCGTCGCGTCTGTCGCCAGAGCCCCCGTCAGCCCGCCATAGGTGCCGCTTACGCCGCCTGCTGCGGAGAGCAGAGTATATCGGGCATCGACCGATAGCGTTCCCTGCCGCAGCAGCTCGATCTGCGCGCCGCTGTCGATCGCCGCTGCTCCGCCAACATCGATGAGATCGGACGACCTTGCGAGGTCGACCTGATAGATCGATCCGGACTGCTGCGCGAAATCGCCCGTGACAGTCAGTGTGGTGACGATCCTGCTCGGATCGGTCGCACTGCCAGGAGCGACCGTGCCGCCCTCGGAAATGGTGACCGCACCGTAGGTGCCGCCGCCTGCGACGACACCGCCGCTGTTTGCGATAGCCGTGCCCCCGATCTGCCCGTCATTCCCGAGAAAGCCGGACGTGGTCGCATCATGGGAAAGCACACCTGTATCGGCAAGCAGCAATCCCGCGCCGGAACCGACCGTCGTCATGCCGGAAAAATTGTTCTTTCCGCTCAGCGTTTGCACGCCACCGGCAACGAATAGTTTGCCGCCCATATTATTGTTATCAACGTCGAGGTCGTTGATGCTGCCGGCGAACGTGTCGTTCGAATCCGTTAGCACCAGGGTACGCTTGCCCAGTTCGACCGTTCCGCTGCCACTCAGGCTACGAATACGGGCATCGTTGTAGGCGTCGGAGATTCCCCAATAGTCGCTGCCATTTCCATGTTCGGAGATATCGAACGTGCCGTCTGCAACGACTTTCGCTGACCGTTGGATGTTGCCGAGCCCCGCAAGCGAGAGATAGGCATCCTGAGCAATATTCGTCTCGCCGGTGTAGGTGTTGACATTCGTCATCCGGACCACCGTCTTTGTATCAAGCGTCAGCGATCCGGAGCCGGAGACGACACCCGCTATGCCGAACCCGCCCTCATTCCCCATGCTCGTCGTGATCCTGCTCAGACCGGTCCCTTCGGGTGCGGATGAATCGGTAGAGAAGTTGCTGGCAGTGACGAAATGTGACGTATAAGCGGTATACTTCTTCTCCAGATCGAAAATGACCGATCTGTTTTTGAAGAAGTCAAGACCGGCAACAAAACTGGTCTGGTCATTGGGTTGTTCCGTCGTGCCGCTGGTGTAGGTGAAGTCGATATTGTCCAGCCTTACCGGATCGCCATCCGTTCCTGCGATTGTAACGCTCGGGATGTTGCCCGATGCGCTTACGATCTCGCGTTGCTCATTTCTCCGAACATTTTTAAGTTTGACGCCCGCATCCTGAAATTGCTTCAGCATCGCATCACTGATCTCCAGACTGCCACCGCCCGGTGTGCCGGTGTCGAGCAATACCGCGGTCTTGTTGGGGTCGGTGATTGGTGGGGCTCCATCCTTAACCGTGTACTGCAGATTGTAGCTGCCTTCGTATTCGGTCGAGGCATTGGCGCCAGAGCCAGGAAAATTCTGATAAGAATCCTGATCTTTTTCCTCGGGTTCTCCCCATGGCATGGCATTAGTATATTGGGCCCGGAGGCTTGGATTGAGGTTGACAATCGTGCAGGGGGAACAGCCAGGCGTTTGGTCGCTCTCGGAATCCGGATTCACATTGGCGGAGACCACGTAGCCAGACCTGGTGACACTGCCCATCATGCCCCAGACACTTGTCTTGCCAAGAAAATCGCCGGCCCCGAATGTACCTGCGAAATCGCCGCCTTCGTCTGCCATCTTGCCAGCGGTCATTTTCGCCCGCTGCTCCTTATCGGCGTGATAAGGTTCTTGGAGATCCTGACCATACATATCTTTAAGTCCATCCGTCACGGATCCCGGCGTGCACTTAAGATTGTTGTCCTTGCAATACGCATGGGTATAGACAAAATCGAGAATGCGAGCAGCCCGGTATTTCTTATCGCTTACAGACGGCCCGTCGATTGTTATCTTTTGATCTGGATCGACATATGTAAATTTATCAATTTCCACGTTCTGAAGCTTATTACCATACGTTCCGTCCCCGTACGTATATACGTAAGGCGTGTCGGCAATCGGGCGGACCCCGGTCACCTCTGACCCGATCTGCGTGTTGAGCTGGTCCGAGCCCGTGTCGAATACGTATCGCTGCGCGTTGCCATTGTTGATCTTGGCCCAGATGCCCAGGCGGTCATGGCCTTCCCCGACATACTCCAGCGGGATCGAAATCGGGTCGTCGGCCAACGCTTCTCCAGTTGGAAATGCTACCAGACCCACCCCGAGAGACACAGCCGGCAGGAATACCGTCGTCATCGCGGTGGTTGCCGCCAGAAAGTTCTTTGTCCTGAAACAAGCCTGCATACCTGGTCCTCGAAAAAGTCTCGCAAACTGATTGTTCATTGGAACGGCCTCCTGAATTGTTTAACGAGACCCTTTATGGCGGCCCTGGCTGACAACAGCCTGAAAGCTGCAAGCGGCCTGCGAGAATGGGGCGATCCTGAATGACGACAGGTGCTGTCAACAATGGATGAGTGCTCGGCCTGAAAGCTGAGCACGCTTTATGCTCAGGCTGCTGACAAGGCCAAAGCAGCGTAAGTGCGGAGTGAAATCCAAGGTCCACATGGGTCGTCGCGCTTCCCGTGCGCCTGGGAAGGCGCCGGCCCGGCCAAGCTTTCCCAGATCGTCCGGATGGCGCACAAGATACCGGTTCAGGTCGATCGAGATGGAGGCCGAGGCGTATGCCAAGGCGGTCGACTGCCTGACGAAAGATCAGAATGCGTCGCTGGCGCTCTACGATTTCCGCCGGCAGCGAGCTCAGCTCCTGCCGGGCATCCGTGTTTACTGGCGACGAGACACAAGATGTGCCCAAATTGCCACCAGACCGTCACCTGCGATGAGTTTCGGCAACTGATTTTGTCCTTTCAATCGTCGCCACTTCCTGGCCGCGGCCAACATGGGCCACTCGAAGGCAGCAGACTGGCGGCTATATGGACGGGCTGTGAGCCCGCACCGGAGACATTGGCGAAATCTACGATCTCTATAGCAACGTCAAGGAGAAGCGCGAGGTGTTGCAGATGTGGTCAAATCACATCGAATGGCTGATCAAGCAGGCTGCGGATGACGCTCTGGCGGCGTAGCTGCTGGCATGGGCGGAAGATGCGGCGCAACAATCGT
>NZ_RZSG01000039.1:0-19909 GCF_003997725.1 Mesorhizobium sp. M4A.F.Ca.ET.050.02.1.1 | reverse complement strand
GCGCCTTCGCCACCAGCTTGCGCCGCGAGAAGAAACCCGGGGGCCGGGCGCCGGGGAGGACCGAGGGGGGGTTGCGGCCGCCGGTTTTCTTCTCGCGGCGCAAGCTGGTGGAGAAGGCGCTGGAGCGCTGGAGCGTCGAGGCGCTTGGCCGGGCGCTCAACCGGCTGCAGACCGCGGTGCTGCAGACACGCCGGAGGCCGGACCTGTCCGAAGCCCTGGCGCGCCAGGCGCTGCTCGGCATCGCGGTGGAGAGCGCGAGGCTTGGGCAGCGGTAGCTGCCTTCCATTGTCAATTCATGATCATCCCGTCCGCCGCCTGGAAGGTTGGCAGCGCCTGCGGAAACACCAGCACCGCCGCGCCGTAAAGCAGCAAGGCGACCCCCGATACCTTTGCAATCCGCTCTCCTGCCGGAAGGGTCTTTTCCGCAAAGACCAGCAGTGTCACCACGGCCATTGCCGCAATGCTCATGATCCCGAGCGGAAAAAGAGCGAGAAACAGGAGCCAGCAGCAGCCCAGGCAAAACAACCCGTGCCTTACGCCCATATGTACCGCGCCCCAAGGACCATCGCGCCATGAGGTCAGTATGAAGCCGATTGGCGTGCGGCACTTGGCCAGGCACAGATCTTTCAGTGGGGAAAGTTGGTACGCGCCCGCAACCATCAACAGCGCGCCGCCGATGCGCGCGGCCATCGCCGTGGACAATCCCACACGCCCGGCAAGCATCTCCGCGCCCGCCGCGCCGGCAAAGGCGAGAACGCCCATCACCCCCCAGACCAGCATGTACCCGGCCACGAAGATCCAGGTCGAGACAAAGGCATCGCCGCGCCCCTGTTTGCCGGTCTGCACACGGTGAAACGTCAGGATCATCGGCGCGGCCGTCGGGAACATCATGGCGATCATCATGATCGTCCACACTGCAAGAAACAGCGGCGCCTGCATGCCCATGGTCGGTGAGTAGATTTCCATCGGCATGTCGGTGTCCATGCCGATCCGCTGCCAGATCAGCAAGGACCAGGCTGCCGTGGCGACAACGATCAACAGCGCGAGAATGATGTTTCGCTGCAGCGTCAGCGGGTCCGGTCCGACCATGCGCCAGGCCTATTGCTGGCCGGACCAGTTGATCGAGGCGTAATGTCCGTTTCGGCGGGAATTGTCCCAGTGCATGCCGTGGTCGCTGAATGTGCTGCCTTCTACGCCCGCCGCCAGCACCAGCCTCTCGGGATTGACGGGATGGCCGGTCGCCGCCCACATCTCACCATCCTCGCGCATCGTCGGCAGGGGTTCGACCGCCATCTGCATGACGCCTGCAATCTCCGCCGACCGCTTCTTGCCGTCGACTTGGTATTTGATTGGCACCTTCTTGGCTCCGAGGTTGGTGCTGATCAATGGCGCGAAGGCGGCCATCGGGCCGCCCGCGGCGCCGGTGAAGATCGCGCCCAGCGCTTCTGTCTGCCTGTCGTCGGCCTGCTCGTCGATATAGGCGGCAGCCGTCCAATTGCCGTCCGCCATCGGGCCTGGTGTATGGGCGATCATCGCAACGTTGAGGCCATCCAGCCGAACGTCGCCAAATTTGCCCGTGTCGATATGAAAGACCAAGGCAACATCGCAAGCACCTTGCGTCGGCTTCGATGTCAGTTGCGCATTGGTGGAAATCAGGCACGGGCATACGACGTCGCAACTACAATTCTCGAAATAGTCCCCGGACAATTGCCAACTGGTTGCCATTTGCACCTCCCGGCTGCGTCAGGCGCGTCGGCATGGATCGCTTTGGCGAGGGGTGGCGCCGCCCACGCGTCGTGGGAACGGCAAATAGCCCACGCCGCGACTGTGTTCGGCACGCCAGGGCATATAATTCAAGTTGCACCTAATGGAGGGTACGCCGATGCCCTGCACTGTCAAGCCGCCGGCTCCGACGCTGAAATCGTTCGAGCCCGCGTCGCTTCTCTCCTTGCTCCGCCCTAGAATGACGACGGCTATGGCTTCCTTCGCACCCTCTGTTCCGTCGCTATAGCCAATCCCCGCTGCTACCGCTCGTCCTTTAGCCGCCGGCAGAGATCGTCGAGCTGGTCCAGCGTCCGGTAGTTGACGCGAATTGTGCCGCCGCGCTCCTTATGCTCGATCGAGACGATCATGCCGATCGTGTCGGTGAGCAGCTTTTCCAGCGCCAGCGTGTCGGGGTCCTTTTCGACCGGCTCGGCCTTCTTCGCCTTGACCGGCGTCGGGCCAGCCGGCATCTGCGCCAGCGCTTCGGCCTGGCGCACCGAAAGTCCTTCCTCGACGATGCGCTTGGCGAGGCCTGCCGGATCCTCGGCCGTCACCAGCGTGCGGGCGTGGCCGGCCGACAGCGCGCCATCGACCAGCATGTCGTGAATCACGTTGGGCAGCTTCAGGAGCCGCAGCGTGTTGGCGACATGGCTGCGGCTCTTGCCGATCACCTGGCCGAGATCGGCCTGGGTGTAGCCATGCTCGTCGATCAGTTGCTGGTAGCCCTGCGCCTCCTCGACCGGGTTGAGGTCGGCGCGCTGGACGTTTTCGATGATCGCCAGCTCCAGCGCCGTGCGGTCGTTGACCTCGCGCACTATGATCGGCAGTTCGGTCAGGCCGGCGCGCTGCGCCGCCCGCCAGCGCCGCTCGCCGGCGATGATCTCGTAGCGGCCGGGCTGCGACGGCGACGGCCGCGCCACCACCGGCTGCACCACGCCGTGCTCGCGGATCGACTGCGCCAGATCGGTGAGCTCGGCATCGCCGAAATGCCGGCGCGGATTCTTCGGATTGGGGCTGACGAATTCGATCGGCACCTTGCCGTCGGCCGCCATGCTCTGCTTTTCCGGGACTGCGGGACGATCGATCTCGCCGATCAGCGCCGCAAGGCCACGGCCGAGTCTCTTTCTTGAAAGGTCTTCACTCATAATCTGTCCAGATCGTTTCGGTATCGAATCGGGGCTTGGCCGCTATCAGGCGGCGCGCAATTTGCGCTCGCGGCGGATCACTTCCGAGGCGAGCTGCAGATAGGCCTGGCTGCCCGAGCATTTGAGGTCGTAGAGGATCGCCGGCTTGCCGTAGGATGGCGCCTCGGAAACGCGGACATTGCGCGGGATGATCGTCTCGTAGACCTTGTCGCCCATGTGGGTGCGCACGTCCTGCACCACCTGGTTGGCGAGATTGTTGCGGCCGTCGTACATGGTGAGCACGATGCCCTGGATGGTGAGATCCGGATTGATCGTATGCCGCACCTGCTCGACCGTCTCGAGCAATTGGCTGAGACCCTCCAGCGCGAAGAACTCGCACTGCAGCGGCACGAGAACGGAATCGGCCGCGGCCATTGAATTCAAGGTCAAGAGGTTGAGCGACGGCGGGCAGTCGATCAGCACATAGCCGAACGGCGCCGAACGCTCGGCCGCGGCGCGCAGCGCGTTGCGCAACCGCAGCACCCGGTCCGGCGCCGAGGCGATCTCCATCTCGATGCCGAGCAGGTCGAGTGTCGACGGCACGATGGATAGACCGGGCACCGCCGTCGGCACGGCGGCCGCTTCCAGCTCGAGCTCGCCGGTCAGCACGTCATAGGACGACACCGTGCGATCCTTGCGGTCGATGCCCAATCCCGTGCTGGCATTGCCTTGCGGGTCGAGGTCGACGATCAGCACCTGTTCGCCGATGGCGGCCAGCGCCGTCGCCAGGTTGATCGCCGTCGTCGTCTTGCCGACGCCGCCTTTCTGGTTGGCGACGGTGATAATACGCGGTCCAGTTTTCATGGGTCGATGCCAGTGATTCATTGCGGTTTCGCCGGGCGCAGATTGGTGATTTCCAGGATGACGCCGTGAGGGTCGGTCATGCTTGGATGTTCTACCAGATCGAAGGCCCAGCGGTGAGTGCTTTCTTCCACTTCGGCGCGGTAATCCCGGCCTTTGTGGAAGAGCGCGCGCGCACCCTTGGTCAGCCACGGCGCCGCAAGATCAAGCAAGGCCGGCAGCGCCGCAAGCGCCCGCGCGGTGACGATTTCCGGTTCCGGAACAAGCGAATAGCTGTCGTCGATGCGCCGCGCTACGACACGCGCCGGCAGGTCGAACTGGCCAATGACGGCTTGCAGGAACGAGGCCTTCTTGCGGTTGCTTTCGACCAGATCGATCGAGGCCCCCTCGCGCTCGGCAAGCAGGAAACCAAGCACCAGGCCGGGAAAGCCACCGCCCGAGCCGAGGTCCACCCAGCGCCTGGCCTTTGGCTCGATTCGAGCGAGTTGCGCGCTATCCAGTATGTGCCGGCGCCAGACATCGTCCAGCGTCGACGGCGCGGCAAGATTGATGCTGCGGTTCCATTTCAGGAAGACCTGTTCGAACGCAACCAGACGCTCGAATGTTTCACGTGAAACCGGGCCCGCGGCCTTTTCCAGGCTCTCCCATGCGGCAGAGCTCACGCGACATGCCTCTGAGCGGCTGCCTCGGCGTTGCGAACATGGGCAACGATGATTGCGAGTGCCGCCGGCGTCATCCCTTCCATGCGCTGCGCATCGGCGATGGAGCGCGGCTGCCGCGTTTTCATCTTCTGCTTCAGCTCATTGGAAAGGCCGGGGACATCGGTGAAATCGAGCGATGCCGGGATCACTCGGCCTTCCTCATGCCGGATTTGCGCGACATCGGCTTGCTGGCGGTCGAGATAGACTGAATATTTCGCTTCCGTTTCGAGGCACTCGGCCGTCTTGGCACCGATTGAGGCGAAGCGCGGTTCGACGCGGGCCAGCCAAGCCAGATCGACACCGGGGTAGGCGAGCAATTCATAGGCCGAGCGGCGCACGCCATCCCTGTTGATCTCCAGCCCATGGCGCGCCGCCTCATTGGGGGTGAACAGCACGCTCAATGCCAGTACCCGCGCCTTTGCAAGATCTTCGTTCATCGCGTTGAAGCGCCGCATCCGTTCCGCCGAGGCGATCCCCAGCCGATCCGCCATCGGCGTCAACCGCTCATCGGCATTGTCGGCCCTGAGCGACAGGCGGAACTCGGCGCGCGAGGTGAACATCCGATAGGGCTCGGCGATGCCGCGGCTGGTGAGGTCGTCGACCATGACGCCGATATAGGCTTCGGTGCGACTGAGCACGATCTGCTCGCTATCGGAGGCCTTGCGCGCTGCGTTCAGACCGGCGAGCAGCCCTTGCGCTCCGGCCTCTTCGTAGCCGGTCGTGCCATTGATCTGTCCGGCGAGGAACAGGCCGCCGACCCGCTTCGTCTCCAACGTCTGCAGCAATTCGCGTGGATCGACATGGTCGTACTCGATGGCATAACCCGGCTGCAGCATGGTTGCCCGCTCCAGCCCCGGAATCGTCTTCAAAATGTCGAGCTGGACGTCCTCCGGCAACGAGGTCGAGATGCCATTCGGATAGACGGTGTCGTCGTCGAGGCCTTCCGGCTCGAGGAAGATCTGGTGGCCTTCACGGTCGCCGAACTTGACGATCTTGTCCTCGATCGACGGGCAATAGCGCGGCCCCACCCCTTCGATCGAGCCGGAATACATGGCCGAGCGGCAGAGATTGGCGCGGATCAGCTCGTGCGTCTCCGGCGTCGTGCGCGTGATGCCGCAATGGATCTGCGGGTTCCGGATCGTGTCGGTCAGCAGCGAGAACGGCACCGGATACTCGTCCGCCGCCTGGCTTTCCAGCGACGCCCAGTCGATGGTCCGACCGTCGAGGCGAGGGGGTGTTCCGGTCTTCAGGCGCCCGAGCCTGAACCCCGCACGGCCCATCGTTGCCGACAGGCCAAGACTCGCTTGCTCGTTCATGCGGCCGGCGACGACCTTCTTCTCACCGATATGGATCAAGCCGCGCAGGAAGGTCCCGGTGGTCAGCACCACCGCGCCGCAAGCCAGGCGGCGATCGCCCGACATCCGAACGGCCGCGATCTGCCCCTCCACGATTTCAAAGTCGAGAACTTCGCCTTCGATCACCTCGAGATTGTCCTCCTGCCGAATCGCTTCCTGCATGGCGAGGCGATAAAGCTTGCGATCGGCCTGCGTGCGCGGGCCGCGTACGGCCGGCCCCTTGCGGCGATTGAGCAAGCGGAACTGGATGCCGGCCGCATCGGCGATCCGGCCCATCAGACCATCCATCGCGTCGATCTCGCGCACCAGATGGCCCTTGCCGAGGCCGCCGATCGCCGGGTTGCAGGACATGACGCCGATCGTGTCGAAACGCAGCGTCACCAGCGCCGTCCTGGCGCCGGCGCGTGCCGCGGCGCTGGCCGCCTCGCAACCGGCATGGCCGCCGCCTACCACAACCACATCATAGTGATCGTTCATCTTTTCAATTCCAAAGACTGAGGATGACGGAGACATGTCCCTGCGGGGCTCCGCTGTCAAGAACGTAGGAGCGGTCTCGTTTCACGTGAAACAATGCCTGTCGTCTGGAAGCCCGGTGTTTCACGTGAATCGCGCTATCCGCCTACCCCCGACAATGTTTCACGTGAGTCATTTGCCGATGCAGAATTGTGAGAAGATCACGTCGAGCAGGTCCTCAACGTCGACCGCACCGGTGATTCGCCCGAGCCGATCCGCCGCCAGGCGTAGCTCCTCGGCGCGCAGTTCTTGGCCTCGCTGTACCGACAGCGCCGCTCCCAGGTGGAAGTTTGTCTCCTTGAGCAATTCGACATGGCGCAAGCGCGATGGCAGGACGTCGCCGATCTCCCCGGCAGCCGCTGCAGCGCGACGCCCGACCTCGGCTAGCAGCTCCGCCAGTCCGGTGCCATCCTTGGTCGAGATCACCGCGTCATAAAGCTTCGAGCGGTCAAAAGCCGGCCCGTCCGCAACAAGGTCCGCCTTTGTCCCGATCCTCAGCAGAGGCGCATCGGACGGCACCGCGCCGGCGTCGACGGGCGCCGCCATATCCTCGAGCAGCAGCAGCAGATCTGCACCACCCGCCTTCGCGCGCGCTTTCTCAATGCCGATCGCCTCGACCTTACCGGACGCCTCCCTTAAACCGGCCGTATCGATGACGCGGACTCGCATCCCTTCAAGGTCAAGCACCACTTCGAGCAGATCGCGCGTGGTGCCGGGTTCGTCGGTCACGATCGCGGCCTCACGCCGAGCGAGCGCGTTGAACAGGCTGGATTTCCCGGCGTTTGGCGCGCCGAGAATAACGACCTCGAACCCGTCGCGGATGACCTCGGCGGCGCGGAAGCCGTCGACATGGCGATCGATCTCGCCGATCATCGCCCGCACATCCGACCAGACCGTGTCCGAAACGGAACCCAGCACGTCCTCCTCGTCGGCAAAGTCGATCTCGGCCTCGATCATCGCCCGCGCATGGATGAGCCGCCGCCGCCATTCGGCGTAAAGCTCGCTTTGCGTCCCTTCGGCATTGCGCACGGCAAAGCGCCGCTGCGCCTCGGTCTCGGCATTGACGAGATCGGCCAGCGCTTCGGTCTCGACCAGATCGAGCCTGCCGTTGAGAAAGGCGCGGCGCGTGAATTCGCCGGGCTCTGCGTGCCTGACGCCGTCAAAGCCCGTGATGGTCTCCAGCATCTTGGCCGCCACGGCGCGGCCGCCATGAACCTGGAACTCGGCAATGTCCTCGCCGGTAAAACTGCCGGGGCCCGGCAAGAAGAGAACCAAACCCCGGTCGATCACCGATCCATCCGCCGCTGTCAGCTTGCGATAGACCGCACGACGCTCCTTAACCACTGATCCGGCAATCGTTTCGACCACGAATCGAGTCTTCGGACCGGAAATTCGGATGACGGCGATGCCGGCCGGCAAGCGTCCGCTCGACAAGGCAACAATCGAATCGCTCAAAATCATTTGCCCGCTCTACCGAACCGCCCTAGCTTCCCGCGCAACATCGTTAACCGAGTTTGCCGTCGTGACCTTGCCCGCGCAAAACCTGCTGGCCGAAGAGGCCAGCCCCTATCTGCAGCAGCACAGCGACAATCCGGTGCATTGGCGGGGCTGGTCGCCCGCGGCGCTCGCCGAAGCCAGGGAACTCGGACGGCCGATCCTGCTGTCGATCGGCTACGCCGCCTGCCACTGGTGCCATGTCATGGCGCATGAAAGCTTCGAGAACGACGCCGTTGCCGCCGTCATGAACCGGCTGTTCATCAATATCAAGGTCGATCGCGAGGAGCGGCCGGACATCGACCAGATCTATATGGCGGCACTGCATGCCATGGGCGAGCAGGGCGGCTGGCCGTTGACCATGTTCCTGACGCCCGAAGGCAAGCCGTTCTGGGGCGGCACCTATTTTCCGCGCGAGGCCCGCTACGGCCGGCCAGGCTTCATCCAGGTCATGGAAGCGGTCGACAAGGCGTGGCGGGAGAAGCAGGAGAGCCTTGGCCAAAGCGCCGACGGCCTGACCAGCCATGTCGAGGCGCGGCTGGCGGGAAGCCATGGCAAGGCGGTGCTCGATCGGGACACGCTCAGCGATCTTGCCGGCCGCATCGACGGCATGATCGACCGCGATCTGGGCGGCTTGCGCGGCGCGCCGAAATTCCCCAACGCGCCATTCATGCAGACGCTCTGGCTGTCGTGGCTGCGCGACGGGGTTGCCTCGCATCGCGACGCTGTCCTGCTCAGCCTGGAGAAAATGCTGGCCGGCGGCATCTACGATCACATCGGCGGTGGATTGAGCCGCTACTCGACCGATGCCGAATGGCTGGTGCCGCATTTCGAGAAGATGCTCTATGACAACGCCCAGCTCCTGCGCATGTGCAATTGGGCGTTTGCCGCCACCGGCAATAATTTATTCCGGATACGAATCGAAGAGACGGCCGCCTGGCTGCTGCGCGAGATGCTGGTCGATGGCGGCGGCTTCGCCGCCAGCCTCGATGCCGACAGCGACGGCGAGGAGGGGCTGTTCTACACCTGGAACCGCGACGAGGTCGAAGCCGTGCTTGGCGACGATTCGGCCTTGTTTTTCAAATACTTCGGCCTCGCTAGCCCGCATGGCTGGGAAGGCAAGCCGATCATCCGCCAAACCGCCGGCCAGCAAAAGCAAAGCATCGTCGACCAAGCCTTGTTCCTGCCGTTGAAGCAGAAGCTCCTGGCCGCCAGGGAACGGCGCGTCAGGCCCGGCCGCGACGGCAAGGCGCTGACCGACTGGAACGGCCTGATGATCGCCGCGCTTGCCGACGCCGGCCGTGCCCTGCAGCGACCCGACTGGATCGAGGCCGCCGCGCGGGCCTTCGCCCACATCGTCGAAGCGAGCCATGACGGCCGCCTGCCGCATTCCATGCTAGGCGCCAGGAAACTGTTCCCGGCCTTGTCGAGCGACTATGCCGCCATGACAAACGCCGCCATCGCACTCTTCGAGGCCACCGGCGAGACGGCCTATGTCGATCGCGCCAGGCATTTCATCGGACAGCTCGATCATTGGCACCAGGATGGCAACAAGACCGGCTATTATCTGACCGCGTCCGACAGTGCTGATGTTCCGATCCGCATCCGCGGCGATGTCGACGAGGCAATCCCGTCCGCCTCCGCCCAGATCATCGAGGCGCTGGTGCGATTGGCATTAGTCACCGGCGATTTCGACATGGAGCAAAAGGCCTGGACGACGGCCGAGCATGCCATGGGCCGCGCCGCGCAACAGGCCTATGGCCAGGCTGGCATCGTCAATGCCTGCGCGCTGGCGCTCGAGCCGTTGAAGCTGGTGCTGATCGACAATCTAGAGAGTCCAAGCCTCGTTCCGGTTGCGAATCGGAATCCCGACCCGCGCCGGGTGGATATCGTCGTTGCGGTCGGTACGGAAGCGAATCGACCGAGCTTGCCGGGTGGGGTGGTGCCGCCGACCGACAAGCAGGGCGCCTGGCTGTGCACCGGGCAGGTTTGCCTGCCAGTGGTTACCGATGCGGACGAGTTGGGGAAGCTGTTGCGGCGAGGAACAGGCACGTAACCCCAACCCCCTCTTCGAGCGTTGGCGCTGCCCCTCATCTGGCTGCCGCCATCTTCTCCCCGTAAACGGGGAGAAGGGCGCTGTCGCTGCCGATTTCGTCAATCGCCATCGTGGCAAGAAGAGTGCCGGCGTTGCGGCCAGCCTCTTTCTCCCCGTTCACGGGGAGAAATGCCCGGCCGGGCAATGAGGGGCGGCGCTGACCTCTGCGATTGGCTTGCCAACGATCGAGAAGGCGAGGGGAAGTTCCCCGCCTCGCCTTGTATCCCGACTACGTATTCATCGAATCGAAGAAGTCGGCGTTGGTCTTGGTCTGCTTCAGCTTGTCGATGAGGAACTCGATCGCGTCGGTCGTTCCCATCGGCGCCAGGATGCGACGCAGCACGAAGATCTTCTGCAGATCCGCGCGCGGCACCAGCAAGTCTTCCTTGCGGGTTCCGGACTTGAGGATGTCCATGGCGGGATAGATGCGCTTGTCGGCCACCTTGCGGTCGAGCTGGATTTCGCAGTTGCCGGTGCCCTTGAACTCTTCGAAGATCACTTCGTCCATGCGGCTGCCGGTATCAATCAGCGCGGTAGCGATAATGGTCAGCGAGCCGCCTTCCTCGATGTTACGGGCGGCACCGAAGAAGCGCTTCGGGCGCTGCAGCGCATTGGCGTCGACACCGCCGGTGAGCACCTTGCCGGAGGACGGCACGACGGTGTTGTAGGCGCGGCCGAGGCGGGTGATCGAATCAAGCAGGATGACCACGTCGCGGCCATGCTCGACCAGGCGCTTCGCCTTCTCGATCACCATTTCGGCGACCTGGACGTGGCGGGCGGCCGGCTCATCGAAGGTCGAGGAGATCACCTCGCCCTTCACCGAGCGCTGCATGTCGGTCACTTCTTCCGGCCGCTCGTCGATCAAAAGCACGATCAGATAGCATTCCGGATGGTTGGCGGTGATCGAGTGGGCGATGTTTTGCATCAGCACCGTTTTACCGGTGCGCGGCTGCGCGTTGATCAGCGCGCGCTGGCCCTTGCCGATCGGCGCCACCAGGTCGATCACGCGCGGCGAGATGTCCTTCGAGGTCGGATTGTCGACCTCCATCTTCAGCCGCTTGGTTGGATAAAGCGGCGTCAGATTGTCGAAGTGGATCTTGTGCCGGATCTTTTCGGGATCGTCGAAATTGATGGTATTGACCTTGAGCAGCGCGAAATAGCGCTCGCCCTCTTTCGGGCTGCGGATCGGTCCTTCGACCGTATCGCCGGTCTTGAGCGAAAAGCGGCGGATCTGCGACGGCGAGATGTAGATGTCGTCGGGACCTGGCAGGTAGTTTGCATTGGCCGAGCGCAGGAAGCCGAAGCCATCCTGCAGCACCTCGACCACGCCGTCGCCGATGATCTCGATGTCCTGGGCGGCGAGTTTCTTCAGGATCGCGAACATCAGCTCCTGCTTGCGCATCACGCTGGCGTTCTCCACCTCGAGCGATTCGGCATAAGCGATCAGCTCTGGCGGCTTCTTGTTCTTGAACTCGGTGAGTTTCATTTCTTGCATTAGATGGACTCTGGGTAGGCTTTGGGGAGAAAAATCGGCTGGATGCGACAAATGCCGGGCGCGGCCGAAAGCGAAAAAATGGGGCGGCGCATGACGGGAAGGAAGACCCGTCTTTTATCGTCGCTCGTCTGAAAGAGCAAGCCGCCTTTTGCGCCGTCGCGGGAAGCCTCAGAACGGCTTCACGACGACCAGGATGACGATGACGATCAGCAGCAATGTGGGGATCTCGTTGACGATCCGCCAGTGGCGCGCCGGCTTTTCATTCTTGTCCTCGGCGAATTTCCGCACCGCGCCGGCGAGATAGCCATGCAGCCCCGACAATACGAGCACCAGCGCTATCTTGGCGTGCAGCCAACCGCCATGGAAGGCAAAGCCCTTCCAGGCCAGCCAGAGCCCGAACACCCAGGTCGCGATCATCGCCGGATTGATGATGGCTCTGAGCAGCCGGCGCTCCATAACCTTGAAGGTTTCCGACTGCGCCGATCCCTTCTCGGCATCGGCATGATAGACGAAGAGCCGGGGCAGATAGAGCATGCCGGCCATCCACGAGATGACGGCGATGACATGGATGGCCTTGGCCCACAGGTAGAAGCCGTCGGACGCCACGAAGTAAAGCAGCGCAGTCGCGACGACCAGAGCGGCGATGCCGATCACCATGCGCTTCATCGCCTGGCCGGTGCTGTTGGTATTGTCAGCCATCAGCGCGTCGCGCTCCGCACCTGTTTCACCATCGCCTCGACATGCGCGATCGGCGTCTCCGGCGTGATGCCGTGTCCGAGGTTGAAGATCAGCGGCCCGCCGCCCAGCGTCCTCAGGATCGCGTCCACGCCGTCGGCCAGCGCCTTGCCGCCGGCCACCAGCCGGAGCGGATCGAGATTGCCCTGCACGGCGCCGCCAAGCTGCAATTCCTTCGCCATCGAGAGCGGCACCGTCCAGTCGAGGCCGAGGCCGGTGATGCCGGTCTTGGAGCGATAGTCGCGGTAGCGCTCGCCGGCGCCCTTCGGAAAACCGATGACCGGAACATTCGGGTGGACCGCCTTCACTTGCCGCGCGATCTCGGCCACCGGCTCGACGCAGAAAGCCTGGAAGGAAGGCTCGTCCAAAACACCGGACCAGGAATCGAAGATCTGCACCACATCGGCGCCGGCTTCGATCTGGCGGATGAGATAAGCGGCCGAATGATCGGCCAGCACTTTCAACAGCCGCGCGAAGGCCTCCGGCTCGCGATAGGCGAAAAGCCGCGCCGGCGCCTGGTCCGGCGTGCCCTGGCCTGCGATCATATAGGTCGCCACCGTCCACGGCGCGCCGCAGAAGCCGATCAGCGTCGTCTCGTCAGGCAGTTTGGCGCGCAACCGGCGGACGGTCTCGTAAACCGGTTCGAGATTCACGTGAAACAAATCGCCGGTGAGGCCCGCAATCTCCGAAGCCGAGATCGGCGTCAGCATCGGCCCGCGGCCCTCTTCGAAGCGGACGTCTCGGCCGAGCGCGTTGGGCACCACAAGGATGTCGGAGAACAGGATCGAGGCATCGAAGCCGAAGCGCTCGATCGGCTGCAGCGTCACTTCCACCGCAAGGTCCGGATCGTAGCATAGATCGAGGAAGGAGCCGGCGCGCTTCCGGGTCTCTCTATACTCCGGCAGATAGCGGCCGGCCTGGCGCATCATCCAGATGGGCGGAGGAAAGACAGGCTCGCCCCTCAAAACGTCCAGCATGATCCGTTTTCCAGGCATTCAGCGTCGCCTCTCAAGGGTCCTCTTAAATCAAATATCTATTTTAAAAGAGTCTTCTGATTCTAAGAGTCTGTTGGTTGTGGTGGTTGCGACCTGTCCAGCCTGCCGCCCGAAAAGGCCAGTCAGCATATTGTCGCGCGGTCCCGATCGCGATTTGGAGGGTTTTGGGGAACAACCGGAATTCTCCTTCCGAGTCAGCAGCTTGGCCTTTCGCTCCCAAATTTCGGGCTGTGGATGAAATCGGCCAAGAAAAGTTGATCCCCAGTTTTGTCCCCAGCGCCCCGACAAAGCCTACAGCAGGGCGAATTGTGGACAACCCACCATCTGATACAGTCGCTCTCGCCCCCTTCGCGTCTTTGTCCGATCTTGTCCACAACTGCCCACAGCCTGGAACCCGCGCCTGTGAACAAACCCCAGAGCTTCTTTCACCTGCACCTGATTTCCGACGCCACCGGCGAGACGCTGCTGGCGGCCGGCCGCGCCGCCTCCGCGCAATACAAGGACGCGCGCGCCATCGAGCACATCTACCCGCTGATCCGCACCGAAAAGCAGGTGGCCAAGGTGTTCGAGGATATCGAGGAAGAACCCGGCATCATCCTCTACACCGTCGTCGACCAGAAGCTCGCGCGCGGCATCGATGAGCGCTGCGCGGCGATGGGCCTGCCTTGCGTCTCGGTGCTCGAGCCGGTGCTTGCCGTCTTCCAGTCCTATCTCGGTACGCCGGCCGGCCGCCGCGTCGGCGCCCAGCACGTGCTCGACGCCGAATATTTTCGCCGCATCGATGCGCTGAACTTCACCATGGAGCATGATGACGGACAGCTGCCCGCCAACATGGACGATGCCGACATCGTGCTGATCGGCATTTCGCGCACCTCCAAGACGCCGACCAGCATCTATCTCGCCAACCGCGGCATCAAGACCGCCAACATCCCGATCGTGCTCGGCGTGCCGGTGCCGGAGAGCCTGGTCAACGCCAGGACGCCCTTGATCGTCGGCCTGATCGCCACCGCCGAGCGCATCTCGCATGTCCGCCAGAACCGCATCCTCGGCAACACCAGCACATACGTGCCGTCCGACTATGTCGACCGCGCCGCGATCAACGAGGAGCTCGCCTATGCCCGCCAGATCTGCACAAGGCATGGCTGGCCGATGATCGATGTCTCCCGTCGTTCGATCGAGGAGACGGCGGCGGCGATCGTTGCCCTGCGGGGAAAGTCGAGATAGATGAGCAAAGAAGCTAGTTTTGCGAGTCACCTTGGCGGAGGTCGGCGCCGCCCCTTACCTGCCTGCCGGCATCCTCTCCCCGTATAGGGACGGGGAGAGGGGCGCTGGTGTCTATGGTTTCGCCAATCGCCAGCGCTGCTGGAAAGAGCGCCTGCGCTGAAGCTGGCCCTTTCCCCCCGTCTCTATACGGGGAGAAATGTCCGGCAGGACAATGAGGGGCGGCGCCAACTCTACAATAGCAAGGCTTTGCATACACCAACCGTCCCTTGTCCGCGTCCGAGTACAAAATGACCGAGAAAATCATCCTCGCCTCCGGCAGCCCGTTCCGCAAGGCGATGCTGGTCAATGCCGGCGTCGAGATCGAGGCGGTGCCGGCCGAGGTCGATGAGCGCGCGCTCGAGGCGCCGCTCAAGCATAGCGGCGTGTCGCCGGAGGACGTCGCGCTGGTGCTTGCCGAGGCCAAGGCGACCGAGGTCAGCGAGCGCAGGCCCGGCGCGCTGGTGCTCGGCTGCGACCAGACGCTGTCGCTCGGCGACGAGGTGTTCCACAAGCCGGCCGACATGGAAGGCGCCCGCCGCCATCTCCTCGCCCTGTCCGGCAAGACCCATCAGCTGAACAGCGCCGCCGTGCTTGCCCGCGACGGCGCGGTGCTGTGGCGGCATGTCGGCATCGCCAGTCTCACCATGCGCAAACTGGAGCCAGCCTTCATCGGCCGCCATCTGGCGCGTGTCGGCGACAAGGCGCTGTCGAGTGTCGGCGCCTATCAGATCGAGGGTGAGGGCATCCAGCTGTTCGAAAAAATCGAGGGCGACCATTTCACCATCGTCGGCCTGCCGCTTCTGCCGGTTTTGGAGAAGCTGCGGGAGCTCGGAGCAATCGATGGCTGAGGCAGCGAAAAAAGCTTTCGTTACCGGCCACCCGATCGCGCATTCGCGCTCGCCGAAAATCCATGGCTACTGGCTGGCCAAGTACGGCATCGACGGCAGCTATCAGGCCATCGATGTCGCGCCGGACAATTTCGCCGCCTTTGTGGACGGACTTCGGAATAATGGCTTCCAGGGCGGCAACGTCACCATCCCGCACAAGGAGGCGGCCTTCGCGCAGGTCGAGCGTCGCGACGAGGCGGCCGAAGCGATCGGCGCCGTCAACACGCTGTGGTTCGAGGACGGACAATTGTGGGGCGGCAACACCGATGCCTACGGCTTTGCCGCCAATCTCGATGACTACGCGCCGGGCTGGGCTTCGAATGGCCCCGCCGTGGTGCTTGGCGCCGGCGGCGCGTCGCGCGCTGCCATCCAGGCGCTGATCGAGCGCGGCGTGAAGGACATCCGCATCGTCAACCGCACGCTGGCGCGGGCCGAGGAGCTCAGCCGCCGTTTCGGCGAGGGCGTCTCCGCGCATGGCGCCCATGCTGTCGGCGACCTGCTTACCGATGCCGGCCTTCTCGTCAACACCACGGCTCTCGGCATGCATGGCAATGAAGGCCTGTCCGCCGATCCGGCGGGCCTGCCCGGCCATGCCATCGTTACCGACATCGTCTACGTGCCGCTCGAGACACCGCTCCTCGCCGCCGCCAGGGGGCGCGGCCTGTGGACGGTCGATGGGCTCGGCATGCTGCTGCACCAGGCGGCGCCCGGGTTCGAACGCTGGTTCGGCGAGCGGCCCGAGGTCACCGCCGAGCTCAGGCGGATGATCATCGCTGACATCGAAGCCCATTGATGAGGCGCCGGCTATGATCGTGCTCGGCCTCACCGGATCGATCGGCATGGGCAAGTCGACGACGGCGAAGATGTTTGCCGAGGCCGGCGTGCCGGTGCACGATTCCGACGAGACGGTGCATCGCCTCTATGCCGGTAAGGCCGGCCCGCTGGTCGAGGCCGCCTTTCCCGGCACCACCGATGCGGGTGTCGTCGACCGCGCCAGGCTCGGTGCGCGGGTGCTCGGCGATGCCGCGGCCCTGAAGCGGCTGGAAGCGATCGTCCATCCGCTGGTCCGCGCCGATGCCGACGCCTTCCTTGCCAGGCACCGCGCCGCCGGCGCGCCGCTCGCCGTGCTCGACATTCCCTTGCTGTTCGAGACCGGCGGCCGCGACCGCGTCGACAAGGTCGTGGTCGTCACCGCCCCGGCCGAAGTTCAGCGCGCGCGTGTGCTGGCGCGTCCCGGCATGAGCGAGGAGAAGCTGGCCGCTATCCTCGCCAAGCAGGTGCCCGATGCCGAAAAACGCCGCCAGGCCGATTTCATCGTCGACACCGGCCAGGGCTTTGACGCCGCGCGCGCCGCGGTCGCGGCCATCATCGCCGAATTGGCGGGGGATAAGTCGGGCAAGGACGCTTCCTGACGCCTGCTGTCAGCAGTCCCCATTGCCATTTTGTTCCGTTGGATGATTCTGCTCGTTCAGAGTGGACTGATTCGATGCGCGAGATCATTTTCGATACCGAAACCACCGGCCTCGACATGCGCGAAGACCGCATCATCGAGCTCGGCGGCGTCGAGTTGGTCAACCGCTTCCCGACCGGCCGCACCTTCCACAGATTCATCAACCCGCAGGGGCGGGCGGTTCATGCCGAGGCGCAGGCCGTGCACGGCATCAGCGCCGCCGACCTGGTCGGCAAGCCGATCTTTTCGGAGATCGCCGAGGAGTGGCTGGCCTTCACCGACGGCGCCAAGCTGATCGCCCACAACGCCAATTTCGACATCGGCTTCCTCAATCTCGAATTCGGCCGGCTCGGCCATCCCGTCATCGATGTCGGCCGCGTCGTCGATACGCTGGCGCTGGCGCGCCGCAAGCACCCGATGGGTCCGAACTCGCTGGACGCGCTCTGCCGCCGCTACGGCATCGACAACACCCACCGCACCAAGCACGGCGCGCTGCTCGATTCCGAATTGCTGGCCGAGGTCTATATCGAGCTCATCGGCGGCAAGCAGGCGGCGCTGATCCTCGATGCGGTGGCGGTGCAGATGAACGGCGCCGGCGAGGTGGCCGACATCGACATCTCCATCGGCGCGCGGCCGATTGCGCTCCCGCCGCGCCTCACCGAGGCCGAGCGCGCCGCGCATGCCGGCCTGGTGCGCACGCTCGGCGAAAAGGCGCTGTGGCTGAAGGTGGAAGCCGAAGCCGGGGTGGCTCAGAACTAACACCGTCCCGCCGGCATCTCATGCAAAAAGCCCGGCGCGAGGCCGGGCTTTTCGACACCTAATGAAGAGCGGATCAGCTCACCTGGACCTTCGCCGCCGCCTGGTCCTCGGCCAGCTTCTGCTGGAACATCTGCGCGAAATCGATCGGGTCGAGCATCAGCGGCGGGAAGCCGCCATTGCGCGTCGCCTCGGCGATGATCTGGCGGGCGAAGGGGAATAGCAGCCGCGGGCATTCGATGAACAGGATCGGCAGCATGTGCTCCTGCGGGAAGCCGCTGATGGCGAAGACGCCGCCATAGACCAGCTCGACGTTGAACAGCACTTCCTGGTCGAAGGAGGCCTTGGCGTTCAGCGTCAGGTTGACGTCGAACTGCTTGTCCGACAGCGGATTGGCGTTGACGTTGACATTGATGGCGATGCCGGGAGCCTTGTCGCGGCCGCGCAGCGAATTCGGCGCGCCGGGGCTCTCGAAGGACAGATCCTTCACATACTGGGCGAGCACGTTGAGTGTCGGCTGCGCGTTGCCGTTGCCGTTGGCGGCGCCGGTCGGCGCGTCGTCTTTGCTGGCCATGAGCCTTTGTCCTTTTGCCTGGGCAGCCTTGCTGACCGGATTGAAACCGGGCGTTCGCTACCATGGTCGGCATGACAAGACAAGGTTTGCCGCCTCAGCGCGGGATCACAGTTGTTGCCTATCTCTGTCGCAGATTCCTGCCGGCGAACCTTGAGACACTTGACCGGAAATTGCCTAGTCGTCCTTGAGGCGGCGCCAGGGCGAATTGTGGTCGGGCCCGCGCGTATAATCGTCGGCGCGCGAATAGTCGCTGTCGTCGAGATCGATTGTCTTGCCGCGCGGCCGCGCCTGGAAGCCGGCGCTGAAGCTGGTCGCCAGCACTATGCGGCTTTTCAGCATCCGCCAGGCGAGTTCGCGCACCGGCGGCAGAAGCAACAGGATGGCGAGGATGTCGGTGATGAAACCGGGAATGATCAGAAGGATCGCCGCCAGCACGATCATCGCGCCATGCGCTAGCTGGCTGCTCGGATCGCGCCCGGCATCCATCTCGGCCCGCACCCGCGCCATCACGCCGAAGCCCTGGTGTCGCAGCAACAGGCTGCCGGCAATCGAGGAGGCCAGCACCAGGCCGACTGTCGCCAGCGCGCCGATCTGGCGGCCGACGACGACGAAGCCGGCGATTTCCAGCAGCGGCAGCGCGAGGACGAGCAATGGGAGCAGTGAAATACGCAATTCCTGGCCGATCGTTTCCGTGTTTTCCCGTCTAGCGTGCAATCGCCGCTGGCACCGGACCCGTTAGATAGGTATGCCTGCCTTTGATTTGAATGATTGCGCCTAGCGTTCTATATGCTTTGGGTGTTGAACGCTATGCGACCGCGGCCTGATGCTGGCCGGCGGTCCGGCCAGGACAGGGATCGAATTGGCGGAAGATATGGGTTTCTTCGACTTCGGCACGATTTTCTTTCTGATTGCGGCGGTTGTGATCTTTTTCCAGCTGCGCAACGTGCTGGGCCGTCGCACGGGCAGCGAGCGCCCGCCCTTCGACCCCTATTCGGCGAGCCGCACGCGCGAGCAGCAGGAGGCCGGCCAGAAATCGGAGAATGTGGTTTCGCTGCCGCGAAAGCGGGCGCCGGGGGAACCGGCCGCCGACGCCTATGCCGAGATCGATGCCTTCGCCAGGCCCGACACCGATCTCAACAAGGGTCTGAGGACGATCAAGGACAACGACCCGTCTTTCGATCCGAAGGGCTTTGTCGACGGCGCCAAGATGGCCTACGAGATGATCGTCATGGCCTATGCCGACGGCGACCGAAAGACGCTGAAGAACCTTCTCTCGCGCGAGGTCTTTGACGGCTTCGTCGCCGCGATCGGGGATCGCGAGGCAAAGTCGGAGAAGATCCAGTCCTCCTTCGTCGGCATCGACAAGGCAGATATCGTCGCCGCCGAGATGAAGGGCGGCGAAGCGCACATCACGCTGCGCATCGTCAGCGAGCTGATTTCGGCGACCCGCGACAAGGCCGGCGCCGTCATCGACGGCGACCCCGAAACCGTCGCCGAGGTCAAGGACGTCTGGACCTTCGCCCGCGACACGCGCTCGCGCGATCCGAACTGGAAGCTCGTCGCTACCGAAGAAGAAGATTGAGCCCGGGCGGCGGCGGTGTCGCTCTCTTCCCTTTTCAGCGAAAAATCCTTTGGCGAGCTGCCCGGTTGGGATGAGGACGACCACCGCGCCGCCTATGCCGCCTTTCGCCGCTCGGCCTTCCATGTCCTAACCAAACCCTATCGCACGGGCTCGCTTGGCGTCGGCTTCGAGGCCTTTGCCGAAGCCTATCAGGAGGCGCGTGCCGTTTCGTTGCCGAATCGAGCGCAGGCCCGGGCCTTCTTCGAGCGCCATTTCGTTCCCACTC
>NZ_RZSG01000399.1:0-5445 GCF_003997725.1 Mesorhizobium sp. M4A.F.Ca.ET.050.02.1.1 | reverse complement strand
TGTCATGGGTGTCGCCAACGACCATTCGATCGCCTGGGGCATTGCCAAGAAACTGTCCGAGCACGGCGCCGAGCTCGCCTTCACCTATCAGGGCGACGCCTTCGGGCGGCGGGTCAAGCCCTTGGCGGAAAAGCTCGGCGCATCGCTGGTGGTGCCTTGCGACGTCGAGGACAGCGCCTCGGTGAGCGCCACGTTCGAAACGCTCGGCAAGGCCTGGGGCGGACTGGACTTCGTCGTCCATGCCATCGGCTTTTCCGACAAGAACGAGCTCAAGGGCCTCTACGCCGACACCAGCCGCGACAATTTCGTCCGTACCATGGTGATCTCCTGCTATTCCTTCACCGAGGTCGCCCGCAACGCCGCGCCGCTGATGACGGATGGCGGTTCGATGATCACGCTGACCTATGCCGGTTCGGTCCGGGTGATGCCGAACTACAATGTCATGGGCGTCGCCAAGGCCGGACTGGAAGCCAGTGTGCGCTATCTCGCCAACGACTACGGCCCGCGCGGCATCCGGGTGAACGGCATCTCGGCTGGACCGGTGCGCACGCTCGCCGGCGCCGGAATTTCGGACGCCCGACACATGTTCTCCTACCAGCAGCGCAACTCGCCGCTGCGCCGCACGGTGACCATCGACGAGGTCGGCGGCTCGGCACTCTATCTGTTGTCTGATCTCTCGTCCGGCGTCACCGGCGAGATCCACTATGTCGATTCCGGCTATCACATCGTTTCCATGCCAACGCTCGATGAATTGAAGCAGAGCGACGGCGCCCGGGAATAATCCCGCCGGAAATACTCAGCTTCTGGTAAAATTGGATTCATTGGCGGAAACTCATTTTAAGGAGATTTCCGCTAGAACGTCCCGCACCTTGGGGACTCTGCATGTCTGCTGTCAGCAACCCGAAGCGAACTCCGCTGTTCCGACTGCTGACCATAGGCAGTTCGGGCATGGGCAGTTTTATCCTCGGCATCTGGGGGCTGAAGTTCGGTTTTGGCGACGGCCTTGCCGGCATGCCGGCAGGAACAATGGCCGGCATCATCGCGGCTCTCTGCGCGCTGGCCGCGGCGGGCGCCGCCCTGTCCTTCTTCGCCGGCGTCGATGAATCCGAGCAGTATGTCTTCAGCGAAACCAATTTCGACAAGCTGACGGGCCTGCTCGCGCGTCCGGCAATGGTCGGCAAGATCGCCGAGGCGGCATCGGTGACGATCCGCACAGGCGAACCGGTTTTCCTAGTCGACATCGACATCGATCGCTTCAAACACATCAACGACGCCATCGGCTACAGCCATGGCGACGATCTGATCCGGGCCTTCGCCGAGCGGCTCAAGGCCCGCATGCCGGAGGGCACGGTGATCGGGCGCCTCGGCGCCGGCGAGTTCGGTGTTCTGCTGGCCGACCGCGCGCTGAAGGGCCCGGTCGAGGAGGCGATCGAGAAGCTCATCGACGAGATGATGGAGCCCTACCAGCTCAATTCGCATCAGCAGTCGGTCAGCCTGTCGGTGGGCATTGCCGCAATGCCCAAGGACGGCGTCGACCCCGTGCTGGTGCTGCGCCGCTCCAACCTTGCGCTGCAGAACGCGCGCGCCGGCGGCGTGGGCAATTGGTCAGTCTTCCATGCCGACATGGGCCGGGTCGCCGACTATCGCCAATGGATCGAGTCCGAGCTGCATACCGCTTTCGAGCGTGGCGATTTCGACCTCCACTACCAGCCGCAGCTCGACCTGCCGAGCGGCCGTGTTATCGGCTATGAGGCGCTGATCCGCTGGAAGCATCCCGAGCGCGGCATGATCCCGCCAATGGAGTTCATCCCGATCGCGGAAGAGACCGGCATGATCAACCCGATCGGCGAATGGGTGCTGCGCAAGGCCTGCAGCGACGCCCAGTACCTGCCCGAGGACTGCTTCGTCGCCGTCAACATCTCGCCGGTCCAGTTCATGACCAAGGATTTCGTCGGCAATGTGCGCGAGACGATGGCCGCCACCGGCATCAAGCCGTCGCGGCTGGAGCTGGAGGTCACCGAGACTGCGATGATGCAGGACCGAGAGCGCGCGGCCATCATCCTGCAGCAGCTTGCCGAGATGGGCATCTCAGTGGCCGTCGACGATTTCGGCACCGGCTATTCCAATTTGAGCTACCTCATCGATTTCTCGTTCGGCAAGCTCAAGATCGACCGTTCCTTCGTCAGCCGCATCGACACCGATTCCAATTCCGGCGCGGTCGTCTCGACCATCGTCGGACTATCGCGCGCGCTCGGCGTCGGCATCATTGCCGAAGGCGTCGAAACCGAGAATCAGGCGACGCTGCTCAGGGCCGCCGGCTGCGAGGTGGTGCAGGGCTATCTGTTCGGCCGGCCGGCGCCGCTCAAGATCGAGCTTGGTGCGGCGCGCTTCGAAAAGCGCGAGGCGCGCATTGTCAGCATGCACTGACGGCGAAGATTACAGGCGCGCCGAAAGCACCTTGAACATGCCGTCGCGGGCGACTTCGACATGGCTCGAAAAGGCCGCCGCCAGCACCGCTTCGTAAGGCAACTGGCGGTTCGCCACCATGAACAGCCGCCCTCCAGGCTTCAGCGCCTTGCCCGCCGCCCGGATGATGCCGGCGCCGACCTCGGGCTCGGCCGCCCGGCCGCGGTGGAATGGCGGGTTCATGAGGATGGCGTCATAGCGCCGCTCGACCGGCTCGCCGAGCAGATCGGCCCAGAAGAAACGCGGCGCTGCGGACGTGTTGTTCACATTGGCCTTCGCCGCTTCCAGCGCCTCGAAGTCCGCCTCGAAGAGATCGAGCGCGGTGAGGCCCGGGAACCGGGGCGCGACCTCGGCGGCCACATAACCCCAGCCGGCGCAGAAGTCGGCAACGATGCCCTTGAGGTCGCCCGGCAGGCTTTCCACCAACAGTTTCGAGCCGGTGTCGACGCGATCGAAGGAGAACATGCCCGGCGCGGTGTGGAAGCGGCCCTCGACCAGAACGGCCGGATTGGCCGCGCGCAGCACCGCCGCCGCTCCTGCGTCGACGGGCCGGCGGAACCAGAAGGCAACGCCGTGATGCTTGGGCAGGTGGCCGTCGAGCGGCACGAGCTCATCGATGCGTTTGCGCAGGGACGCGATGCCGTCCTCCTTGCCACCCGCGACCACGATCAATCCGCCCGCTGCCACGCGCTCGATCGCCTCGGCGACACGCAGCTCGTTCTGGCCGCGATGGCGCCCGGCGAGCATGAGTGCGGTGTCGAAGCTCGCGCCTTCCGCTCGCGGCAGGACATCGAAGCCTGCCGCCTGCAGCGCACGGAAATGCGACCGGAAGCCCTGCACGAGATGGAGCGCGGCAGCAAACCCTTCGGGCAAGCGGAAACCGGGCTCGGCGCCAAGAAAAAGCGCGCGTTCGCCCATCCCGGGCAAGGGCAGGGCCTCGGCCTCATAGGGATGGAACAGCGTCTTCAGCGGCTCTACTGACATTTCCTTGCCCCGTGGGAAACAAGCCCCCTAAACGAAAACGGGCGCGACATCGCCGCGCCCGTCTCAACTATCCGGTCAGACCGATCAGGCCGCGTCTTCCTCGCCGCCTTCGGCCTTCTTCTCGCGCACGATTTCCTTGCCGGTAGCCTGGTCGACGACCTTCATCGACAGGCGGACCTTACCGCGCTCGTCGAAGCCCATCAGCTTGACCCATACCTTGTCGCCTTCCTTGACGACGTCGGAGGTCTTGGCGACGCGCTCGTTGGCCAGCTGCGAAATGTGGACGAGGCCGTCGCGCGGACCGAAGAAGTTGACGAAAGCGCCGAAGTCGGCGGTCTTGACGACCGTGCCTTCGTAGATCTCGCCGACTTCCGGTTCGGCAACGATGGTGTGAATCCACTTCCTGGCCGCCTCGATCTCCTTGGCGTTGGATGAAGCGATCTTGACCGTGCCGTCGTCCTCGATGTTGATCTTTGCGCCGGTCTTCTCGACGATCTCGCGGATGACCTTGCCGCCGGAGCCGATGACATCGCGGATCTTGTCGGTCGGGATGTGCATGACCTCGATGCGCGGCGCAAATTCACCGAGCTCGGCGCGGGCACCGGACAGCGCGTGGGCCATCTCGCCGAGGATGTGCAGGCGGCCGTCCTTGGCCTGGCCGAGCGCGATCTGCATGATCTCCTCGGTGATGCCGTCGATCTTGATGTCCATCTGCAGCGAGGTGACGCCGCTGGCGGTACCGGCAACCTTGAAGTCCATGTCGCCGAGGTGGTCCTCGTCGCCGAGGATGTCGGAGAGCACCGCGAAGCGCTCGCCTTCCTTGATCAGGCCCATGGCGATGCCGGCAACCGGCTTGGCGATCGGCACGCCGGCATCCATCAGCGCCAGCGAGGTGCCGCAGACGGTGGCCATCGAGGACGAGCCGTTGGACTCGGTGATCTCCGAGACGACGCGCAGCGTGTAGGGGAACTGGTCGGCGGAGGGCAGCATCGGCCGGATGGCGCGCCAGGCGAGCTTGCCGTGACCGATCTCGCGCCGGCCCGGCGAACCCATGCGGCCGGTCTCACCGACCGAATAGGGCGGGAAGTTGTAGTGAAGGAGGAACTTCTCCTTGTACATGCCGGTCAGCGAGTCGACATACTGCTCGTCCTCGCCGGTGCCGAGCGTGGCGACGACCAGCGCCTGGGTCTCGCCACGGGTGAACAGCGCCGAACCGTGGGTGCGCGGCAGGACGCCGACTTCGGAGACGATCTTGCGCACTGTCTTGAGGTCGCGGCCGTCGATGCGCGAGCCGGTGTCGAGGATGTTCCAGCGCACGACCTTGGCCTGGAGTTCCTTGAACACGGTGCCGATCTGCTCGGACGTGTACCTGGCTTCCTCACCTTCGGCCGGGGCGAACGCCGCCTTGACCTTGGCCTTGACAGCGTCGACGGCGGCGTAGCGGGCCTGCTTGTCGGTGATCTTGTAGGCATCGCGAAGTTCATCGCCGACGATCTTCAGCATCTCGCCTTCGAGCTCGGAATAGTCCGGCGCGGTGAAGTCGCGCGGATCCTTGGCGGCAACCTCGGCCAGCTTGATGATGGCGTCGATCACCGGCTGGAAGCCCTTGTGGCCGAACATCACGGCGCCGAGCATCAGCTCCTCGCTGAGCTCCTTGGCTTCCGATTCGACCATCAGCACGGCTTCCGACGTGCCGGCGACGACGAGATCGAGCTTGGATTCCTCCATCTCGTCAATATGCGGGTTGAGCACATATTCGCCGTTGATGTAGCCGACGCGGGCGCCGCCGATCGGGCCCATGAAGGGGACGCCCGACAGCGTCAGCGCTGCCGAGGTGGCAACGATCGACAGGATGTCCGGATCGTTCTCGAGGTCGTGCTGGACGACGGTGACGACGATCTGGGTGTCGTTCTTGTAGCCGTCGGCGAAGAGCGGGCGGATGGGGCGGTCGATCAGGCGGGAAACCAGCGTTTCCTTCTCGCTAGGACGGCCCTC
>NZ_RZSG01000398.1:0-5445 GCF_003997725.1 Mesorhizobium sp. M4A.F.Ca.ET.050.02.1.1 | reverse complement strand
CCTGAAACTGTTTCAGCCGAACGAGGTTTTCACGTGACTTCATGATTCGGTACTCCCGGAAACGCACACCCGCACATATCGTCCAATCCGCTCGGAAAGGCCCAAGCGCTGCCCGTATCCCCTGGCTTTCCCCCCACTATGGGAAACAAACTCCTAAAGTTTTTTGCCGTTGGTAACCATTCGTTTACGGGCATTGTTAATCATACGGGCGAGGACTTAAGGCCGGGTAAAAATTCCGGCTTTCGACGGGAAGCCGACCAGCGAGTCCCTGGAGTCACTTAGGCTGGCTTATTAATGTGGTGCATTAGCGGTTTTGGTCTGTGATTCGTTATTAGATTCAAGAGGGTGTAGAAAGGGGTTAAAAAATCTGGTATCGTCCTCGGCACGAAATTAGGTTTTGTTAACCATTCGATGGCACCTTCTGTTCAGGCAATCACTGCTCCGGTCCCGGACGGGTCGTGACATGGTCCGGCAGCAGAAAAGGGGAATGAAATGCGTGTTCTGCTGATAGAAGATGACAGTGCAACCGCACAAAGCATCGAATTGATGCTGAAATCGGAAAGCTTCAATGTCTATACGACCGATCTCGGCGAAGAGGGTGTCGATCTCGGAAAGCTCTACGACTACGACATCATCCTTCTCGACCTCAATCTGCCGGACATGTCGGGCTATGAAGTCTTGAGAACGCTTCGCCTGTCCAAGGTGAAGACGCCTATATTGATCCTGTCCGGCATGGCCGGCATCGAGGACAAGGTGCGCGGCCTCGGCTTCGGCGCCGACGACTACATGACCAAGCCATTCCACAAGGACGAGTTGGTGGCGCGCATTCACGCCATCGTGCGGCGTTCCAAGGGCCATGCCCAGTCGGTTATCACCACCGGCGACCTGGTGGTCAACCTCGACGCCAAGACCGTCGAAGTCGGCGGCCAGCGCGTCCACCTGACCGGCAAGGAATACCAGATGCTGGAGCTGCTCTCGCTGCGCAAGGGCACCACGCTGACCAAGGAAATGTTCCTCAACCACCTCTATGGCGGCATGGACGAGCCGGAACTGAAGATCATCGACGTCTTCATCTGCAAGCTGCGCAAGAAGCTCGACGCGGCCTCCGGCGGCCAGAACTACATCGAGACCGTTTGGGGCCGCGGCTACGTGCTGCGCGAGCCGGAAGACATCCGCGTCAGCGCCTGACCCATTCTTTCGATTGCTCTTCAGCACAAAAAAACCCGGCTTCAGCCGGGTTTTTTGTGTTGAATGGCCAATCCTGGCCTGCCGTCAGGCGGCGATCTTCAGGACGCGGAATCGTTCCAGCAATTGCGGCCGGTTGAATGGTTTCAAGAGGTAGCCCTGGGCGCCGGCCCGCTTTGCCCGCATGATCGATGCGACATCGACCTCGACCAGAGAGACCAGGATCTGCGGCTTGACCGCGCTTTCCATTGCGCGCACCCGGCGAATGAAGTCCACCGCCTGCATGTCCGGCAGTCCGCCGTCGACAACGATGACGTCCGGCATGTCGGCGGCGCACACCTCAATGGCATCAAGCCCGCTGGCCGCTTCGATCACGGTGAAGTCGGAGCCACCGAGGATGCGCTTTGCGACCTTCCTGATGACGCTCGAATCGTCGACGAACAGGCAGCGTTTCATTTCCGGGTCCTCTTTGCCATTCCGGCGAACCGGCAACGTGCGGGTAACCGTGGCCACCATAGTTCAATCTGGTAAAGAAGCGGAAAAGCCGTTAGGTAAAGTTTTTGCAAAGATGCGCCTTGTTCGCTTTTGCGTCACGAACTCAGCCTGGACTGGCCGGAAAAACTTGCTTCGCCTGAATTTCAGGCTCCATCACAAATATTATCTGGAATAAATACTTTATCTGTTCTTGCCGGCGGATACAGCGCTCAGACGACCGACAGCACGATTTCCTCGGCTGTCGCATGGATCGATATCGTCATGTTGGCCTCGCGCGCCAGGAGCAGCGTGTAGTAGGGCTGGACGGAATGGGCGTCGATCGGCTCCTCGGGCTTATGACCGGAATGCAGTTCGAGGAATTTCGGCGGCACGCGCAGCATCGGACCGCTGGCCGACAGCGCAAAGCGCGGCTCGGCGTCGAGATTCTCGAGTGTGACGACAAGCTTGCCGCCGCGCGGGATGGCGGCGTTGGCGACGAGAATGAGGTTGAGCAGCAGCTTGACCTTGTTCTTGGGCAGGAGCGCGCGGGTTCCGTTCCACACCAGCTCCGGCTTCTCGTTCTTCAGGAAGGCGATGGCGACAGCCTCGGCGTCGCCGGTGTCGATCATCATGCCGGCGGAACCGGCGGCGCCGAAGGCAATGCGGGCAAATTGCAGCCGGGCCGAAGCGTTCTTGGCACTCTGGCGGATCAGTTTCATGGCGTCTTCGTCGGCGCCGCCCTCATCGAGCAATTCAAGGCCGTTGTTGATCGCGCCGACCGGCGAGATGATGTCGTGGCAGACCCGGCTGCACAGGAGCGCGGCAAGGTCGGGTGCGGAAAGGGTGAAAAGCTCGGCCATAGGCGAAGTCCCTGCTAAAGTTCACGTATTCACGGCCGAGCGATCAGTCGTTGCGCCCCGCCAACACGAATCACGCGCTCTCCCTGGGCACTCTGAATACACAGCGCCTGTGCGTGCAGCAACAAATCCAAAATTGTCGGCGGCGAAAATGGTGCTTTCGCGCAGAAATGCCGGGCCGGCGCAGCGACTCGTGGCCGGAGGCGGGGCTTCCCGGCCTTCGAACCGCCATCTTCATGTGAGAGTTTAATGGTTGAAAAAGGATTACGGCATAGTTTGCCCGTGAAAGTCACCTCAAGCGGCCGCCAAGAGCCGGAGGGGGTGCGAGGCGTCGGCGAAAGTGCTCCCTGACGGAGATTGGAAGCATGTTTTCCCGATACTACGACCGGAATCTTTTCCGCGTCATTTCCATGGCGATTGCCTTCTTCAGCGTTCTCGCCTTCTCAACCTCCGCGCTGCGGGCCCAGGAATATACCGCTCAGGAGATCGTCGATTCCGGCCACAAGTTCTTCGGCGCGACCTCTGGCGGCCTGGCCACGGTCGTCGAGAAGATTTTTGCGTCCTACGGCCTACCGAACGGTTACCTGCTCGGCGAGGAAGGGTCCGGCGCGCTGATCGGCGGCCTGACCTATGGCGAGGGCACCCTCTACACCAAGAATGCCGGCGACCATAAGGTGTTCTGGCAAGGCCCTTCGCTCGGCTGGGACTTCGGCGGCGAGGGGTCGCGCGTCATGATGCTTGTCTACAACCTCGACGACATAGGCAATCTCTATAACCGGTTCGGCGGCGTTGCCGGCTCCGCCTATGTCGTGGCGGGCGTCGGCTTCAACGTGCTGCAGAACAACAGGGTCCTGCTCGTTCCGATCCGGACCGGCGTCGGCGCCAGGCTCGGCGTCAATCTCGGCTATCTGAAACTTACGCAGCGGCCGACCTGGAACCCGTTCTGACAAGCTCATGGCCGCGCCAATCCGACATCAGTGCTTCGGCCTGTTGCAGGTCTTGCCGCGGCATGCTCTTGCCGCGGCGCTGGATTTCCGTCATGCCAAGGTGGCAAAGTCGAGCTTTGGCGGTTGCCGCCATCCATAGCGGATAGTCACCTTGGTCCAGTCGATCCTGTTTTTCGCCCTCGGCTTTCTTTGCGCCGGCTTCCTGGCGCTGCTTGTCGCTCCGGCCATCTGGCGCCGGGCGGTCGCGCTGACGCGCCGGCGGCTCGAGGCTTCGATGCCGCTGACGCTGGCCGAAATCCAGGCAGACAAGGATCAGGTCAGGGCCGAGTTCGCGATGTCGACGCGACGGCTGGAGATGATGGTCAAGGCCCTGCAGGAAAAAGCCGCCGAGCAGTTGGTCGAGATCGGCCGCGGCCGCGAGGCGCTTAAGGGGTTGGCGGTCGAGCGGAAGGACAAGAACCAGGCGCTTTCCGACCTCGAGGCGAGGACCGGGGAACTGCACCAGCGCGAGCAGCAGTTGCACCAACTGTCCGAGAAACTGGCGCATATGGAGCGCATGCTGGAGAAGCGCGCGCTCGAGCTGGAAAAGCTGGAGCACATGTACGACGATGCCAGCTTCGCCTCGAGCAACCGCCAGATCGAGCTGGTGGCACGCGAATCCGAGCTGGACAAGCTCGCCAACGACATCGCCATGCTGCGCGCCCAGCGCAAGGAAGCGGACAGGCGCAACCAGGAGACGACGGCCGAAAGCAAGGCCGCGCGCGAGGCCCTGAAGGCGGAAAAGAAAAGAACCGGCGAACTGGACAAGAAGGTCGAGCGGCTGCTCGCCACGCTTGCCGATCGCGAGGAGAAGCTCGACCGCCGCGAGAAGGAACTGCTACGGCATCGCGAGCGGGCGAAGGGCGAGGCCGCAGGGCCTGCTGCCGCGGCGTTGACGGTCGACGTTACCGGCAACGACATCGACAAGGCGATCGCCAGGCTTGATGGCGATCGCGAGCGGCTGGAGGCGCGGCTGACGACACTGGCGCGCGAGAACAAGCGGCTCAAGACTGACCTTGCCGCCCGGGAAACATCGAAGTCCGGTGCGGGCAATGATGCACGCAACGCAAGTGCTGCCTTGCGCGACCAGATGAACGAACTGGCCGCCGAGGTCGTCAACCTGACGATGAAGCTGGATGGACCGGATTCGCCGATCGCCAAGGCGCTCGCCTCTCCGCCGCGTGAAGGCCGACCGGCGAATGGGGAACGCGTCACCAGCCTTGCCGATCGTGTGCGGGCGCTGCAAAAGGCGCATTCGCCGAACGGAAGGTAGCGCGCACCGCCACCTGCTTGCACCCAGGGCCGGGCATCACCATGTCTGATGCCATGATCCTCCGTGCGGTCGCCGCGATTTTCCTGCTCGCTCTCTGGCTCTTTTATCCGCTGCTTTCTGCGCTGTTGGATGTCGCGACGTCGCTGTGGGGTATCACCGAAATGGCCTGCGATGCGCGATCGAGGGCAACCGGCGCTCCAGTGCCGCTGGCAGACGACATGGAGGTCTTCAGGATCGAGGCCGCCCCGAGTGAGATCGGCACGACGCGCATCGTTCCGAAACCAGATCAGTCTTCGACCACGTCTCTCATAGGCGATGTCAGCCGCGCGAAAAATGATGCAGCGCGATTGCCGATGCGGCCGCGACATTGAGGCTGTCGAAGCCTTGCGCCATAGCGATCCGCACCGTGCGCAATTGGGAGAGCAAGCCCTCGGGCAGGCCTTCGCCTTCGGTGCCGAGATAGAGCGCCAGCCGCTTCGACCTCTGCGCATCGCGGATATCTGTCTCGCCGCTTGGCGACAGCGCGAACTGGCCAAAGCCCGACTGATCGAGCAGGGCGGTGAAAGCGGCGGTGTCGTCAAAGGATGCGAAGGGGACTTTCAGCGCCGCGCCGACCGACACGCGAATGGCTTTTCGGTACAACGGATCGCAGCAGGTCGCGTCCATAAAG
>NZ_RZSG01000397.1:0-5450 GCF_003997725.1 Mesorhizobium sp. M4A.F.Ca.ET.050.02.1.1 | reverse complement strand
GAGTAGCAGCACTGAAGGTGGCACCCCGCCAGACCTGCGTTGCTGGTCCGCCACGCGGAAGACCCGGGCGATGAGCGGTTGCGCCGGTCCAGGCCGAAGCCAAGCGCTGTCGCGCCCACTAGCGCTCTTTCTGCCGGTGCATCGCCGCGCCTCGACTGTGGCGCATTGGTCGGCTGCCTGCGGCGTCTCTTTGGCTCCTTCGTGCCAGCCACGGGTCACAATGGCCAGCAATGGGTCGTGTGTACGCCGTCCGCCGATGTGCAAGGCATCCAACCGTCTCCCTGCGGGACCCTCCGTCGGACCCTCCGTTGCAGGTGGGCTCCGTCGTTCGGCGCCTTAAGCTCCCAACCGGCACCGCAAATGTCCATTCCCGCGGTCGGTTCAGACGGGGCGGCAGGTATGGCTGCATCCGACAGCCGCAGAACATACAGAGAACTTGCCATTGACGGGGGACGGCCGCTGATTCATGGTGGGCCGAACAACACACCAAGTCAGGCAGCGCATCGCTTGTTCCACAGGTCAAATCAGCAACGCGGCTCCGCGTGCCCCACTTGGGTCATATTCCGCGAACGACCGAGACGCGCCGTCGCGCCGATGAGGCGCATCCTGCCGGGCGGGCGATGACGCTCTCTGCCTTGCCACTGGATGACGCCTGGCGGCAGCGCCTCGACTTGGCAGGTCGAGACGCCCCCGACCTGTATGAGAGTCTCGATTCGGTGCGCGACACCCCCCACGCCGCCGCGATCAGAGCGACGCTGGATGGGCTCGGCGCGTCCGGGGTGTTCTGCGTCCAGGGTGTGCCCACCGTCGTCATCGCCTCGCTCGAACGCTATGAGCGGGAAAGGGTCGTAGCTCTGCATGCCGCGCTGTGGAATCAAGGACTCGCGAGCCTCTTGGTCGTGCTCACCGAGGACATCGTGCGCGTCTTCTCACTGTCACGTACGCCATATTCAAATCCGGGTGACGAATTTGAGCGGCGTTGCCTAGTGGAGACGCTGACGGTGAGCGCGGACGCGTTGGCGCTAAAGGGCATCGTCTACGGCGTCGAGTCAGGGCGCTTCTGGGAAGAGCACGCTAAATTCTTCAATCCGCGCGAGCGAGTCGACAGCGTACTACTGGAGAATCTGACCCGGTCGCACGCGCTGCTCGTCGGTGCAGGTCTCGATCCCGACGCCGCGCAGGCGCTACTGATCCAGACGATGTTCATTGCCTATCTAGAGGACCGCGAGATCGTTGGACCGGACTATTTCGAAGCGGCCTCCGGGCGGCGGGCAAAGAACCTCGTCGGCTTGCTGCGGACCGGCGAGGTGGCTCGGTTGGAGGCACTGTTTTCCGCTCTTCGGATAGACTTCAACGGCGACCTCTTTGTCGCTCCCTGCTCGTTCGAGCCAGACGAGAGCCCGCCAATCATCGGACCTCCTCATCTCCACGTGCTGTCCCGCTTCCGCGATGGCCACGAGGAAATGGGCGCTGGCCAGATGCACTTTTGGGGATACGACTTCAAGCACATTCCGATCGAGTTGATCAGCGCCGTCTACGACCGGTTTCTCGGCGAACGTGAGGCCGAGCGCCGGGAGAGGGGCGCCTACTACACCCCGATGTTCTTGGCCGACACCGTCGTCACCCAAGTCTGGGACGCGTTGCCCGACTCGGTGAGGGAGAAGGGGGAATTTCTCGACCCGGCCTGCGGCTCAGGTATCTTTCTGGTACGCTCTTTCCAGCGGCTGTGCGAGCACTGGCGTCAGACCCGAACCTCCACGACCATCCGCTGGACGAGCCTGCTCTCGATGCTGTCGCGTGTGCGCGGCTTCGACCTAAATCCCGGCGCGGTACGCGTGGCGGTGTTTTCGCTCTATATTGCCCTCCTGGAGCAGGTCGATCCGCCCGACATTCGCCAACTCATCAAAAAGGGCAACGTTCTGCCCGAGGTCTGGGGTAAGACACTGGTTTGCCGCGACTTCTTTGCGGTCGACGCCACTGCTGCAAAAGTCGACGTCGTCATAGGCAATCCGCCATGGACCAGCCGCCGCGGGCCGAGCCGCTCCTCGATCACGTGGTGCGCTGAGCGCAAGCTGCCGATGCCGTTGCAGGAGGATGCATGGGCGTTCACCTGGAAGGCGATGCTGCACCTGCGCTCGGATGGATATGTAGCCTTCCTGTTACCTGCCATGGGCTTCCTCCACAACCATTCCGACGTCTCCGTCGCGGCGCGCAGCCGTCTGATTGCGACCGCGCGTGTGCGCCGAGTCGTGAACTTCGCGGATCTACGCTTCCAGCTCTTCGATGGCGCGGTCCGGGCGGCGGCGCTGATCATCTTCGGCCCCGCACCGGCCGGACAGCCAGCTTATCGCTTCGACTACTGGGCGCCCAAGGCCGATCTCAACCTCAAGGTCAAGCGGCTGATAACCCTCTCTAGCGCTGACAAGAGTTTCATAACGTCGAAGTCTGCAAAGGCTGATCCGCTGATCTTCAAAAGGCGGCTATGGATGAGCGAACCGGAAGGCAAGCTCTTCAATTATCTTTCAGGCTTCACGCGGCTCGATCAACTGGTCGCAATCTTCGGTGATGTGGCCAGAGGCACTGCCCATGGCCGGGGATGGGTCTTGGGCGATGGTTTCAAGCAGGCGGTGGCCAAACATATTGGGAAACCATCCTACCACACGGTTCGTAGCGACTATGTAGGCGTGTTGCCGCATATTAAGATCGAAGATTTGCCACGGCTGGCCATCGCAAAGCCAGACCTGGATGGCTCTCCGAAATGGCAGACCCGGACGGTTCACCGGCGAGGCTTCGAGGCGGCTTATACCGGCGACAGAGTGCTCATCCCCCGGGGTGTCCAGGTCGGCCGAGGGCGTCTGCGCGCCGCCTATTGTGTCGAGGACTGCACCTTCTCCAGCATCATCCAAGGCCTCACCGTGCCGGCCGGCGAGGAGCGACGCGGGAAGCTCCTGACCGCGCTACTCAACAGCCGGGTTCTGATGTGGTTCGCGTTCCACGAGACTGCCTCGCTCGGTTCCGATCGGCCAGAGATTCAGAAATCGGAACTCGTGCGCCTTCCGTTTCCAGGACCGGGGGAAATGCCCGAACCTTTGCGGGCGCAGCGGGCCGCGGACGGATTAGTAGAGACGATCGACCGCGCGCTCAACATACCGGGATTCGCACTGGATGCCGACCCGGACGCCATCTTTACCGAAATCGACAAGTTGGCTTACGACTATTTCTGCCTGTCGCCGGAGGAGATCGCTCTGATCGAGGACGCCGCCCGCTTCATCCTGCCGGCCATCCAGCCTCACCAGGGCAGCTTCCCGGCGATCTGGAGGGGCTCAACGCGCAAGGATCGGATCGCTTACGCGCAGGTCATGACGGACGCGCTTGCCGCCTGGTTCGGTGGCGACCATCCGGTCGGCGCGCGCCTCGAGGCCCACAACGACGACCTCGCGGTGCTGAAGCTGAAGCTGGATCCAGCTGGCCGGCCGACGCCCTACGCGGAGTCGTCGAATGCGGAAGTGCGCGACCTTCTCATCAAGATTTTTAAAAACGTCCATCAGCCGTTGCCCGGCAACTTTCAACTGATGCCCGATTTTCGGGTCTTCGACGGCAACAGCCTCTACCTTGTAAAACCGATGCAGCTCCGCTTTTGGCTGCGATCGGCTGCTCTCAGCGATGCGGACGCGATCGCCCTCGACCTGCAGGATTTCGCCGGCCTGAAGAAAAAACAAGAAGGCATGGCCTAGGCATGGTTGTCGGAGATCCGAGCTACTGGGCCGGGCTGTTCATCTCGATCGATGATCGACTACTTGACCGCATCGTCGCGGTTTGGCCACGATGCCTGGCGCTACTGCCGCCCAACCCTGAAGAGGACGTCATCACGACCAACCTGGTACACGCCCTATCCAAGGACGTGGAAGCGCGCAAGCTCTTCCACTGGCTGGAATATCAGTACGAACCCTTCGGCTTTACCGCCGACGGACTCGCCTTCAGCAAGGGCCAGATTGACATGGCCGTGCTGCTCGACCGTGAACGCGACCGCTACCTCGCCTATGAGTGCAAGCGGCTGAATGTGCTCTATCGCGGCGCTAGGCAGTCGCTCGCCACCCGCTATGTTGGTGAGGGGCTGAAACGATTCACCACCGAGCAATATGCCGAAGGGCTTTCCGTCGGTTGCATGCTCGGCTACGTGCTCGACGGCGATTGTGAATTTGCTATGGGCCGCGTTCAGGCAGCAATTGACGGCCACAAGGTGGCCGTCGGGCTCTCCGGGCCACCCGTTGCGGTGGGGGCGGTCGGCGACATCCAGCGCTTCGCGACGCGGCACGTCCGGCCGGCGAGCGGCCAAGAGATCGAGATCCGTCACGCGCTGATCCCATTTCCGGCCGCCGCTTTCAATAGCATCTAAGTCGGCGAGCTTACTGCTGGGAGCGAGGCATTCAATCGCGCGGGCACCGCTACCTGCTGCGGTGGTACATAGT
The DNA here is from genome assembly GCF_003997725.1 of Mesorhizobium sp. M4A.F.Ca.ET.050.02.1.1. Taxonomy (NCBI): domain Bacteria; kingdom Pseudomonadati; phylum Pseudomonadota; class Alphaproteobacteria; order Hyphomicrobiales; family Phyllobacteriaceae; genus Mesorhizobium; species Mesorhizobium sp. M4A.F.Ca.ET.050.02.1.1. Next base: position 981 of record NZ_RZSG01000397.1, on the reverse strand, counting down.
GCATACGCGCCGGATATTGGCAAATGTCCATTCCCGTCGCCGGCCATAAGCGAGCTCTGCCGGTTCGCGCATTCGTACTCATAGCGCAAACGCACAGTTGGATGCCTTTGGTGTTGTGCTTGTGCCAGACGAGCTTCCCCAGGCCGAAATGGCCGAACTCGGCTTTGTTGAGCTGGGGCGAGCTTGTGAGGAAGAGGATTGCCCATGGAGTTGCAAAGTTCCTCCATCTGGTCGTTGGCGGTAAGCGCATAACCTAGGACCAGTGCCAAGTCCCGCTTTGCGAAGCCGGTCAGATGGTCGATCGCTGGCGGAGCCTCACCGGAAAGAATATGGCTCGGGCAATCTGCTGGATTTGCTGGGTGCTATAGTCACGCCGGCGCCGGATTAGCTTGCGGTCACCGATGGGGCTGCATGGATTGCGCATGTCCACCAGTGCATGCGGATGGCCCAGTTGTAGAGGGCGAGAACGTGACGCAGGGCACTGTTAAAGACGTAAGAGGAGGTGAACTGCCTAATTCTTCGATATGAATAGGCTTGATGGCGGTAAGCGGCCGATCGGCGAACACCCCGGGCACTGTCAGAATTCTGTGCGCGAGGCCGGTTTCGTCACTGGCTGGACGAACCTTTCGCCCTGCTCGTTTCCGGACCCTATGCAACTCAGAATCCAACTTTGGCTGAGATTGCGCCCTGCATGGATTAACATCGCCTCGCTACGCTGTCGGCGGAATTAGTCATCCACCACGTCCGGCAAAGCTTCCGCGACGACGCTTAAATTGCGGTCGAATGTCTCGGCGTCAGTCGACCGCGGACGGAAAGATTTAGCCTCGGTGAGAATGGCCGCAATCACGGCCTCTTTTTGCGGCGAGATCCTGGTCGCCGCCGCCCGGGCCGCCAAAGCCGAAAAATCGACGGCATTGGCCGCTGCGGGCGCCGCCGCTGCCGGCGGGATGAGGCTCGCCTCAGTCCCGGCTGCCCTTTGCG
>NZ_RZSG01000396.1:0-5451 GCF_003997725.1 Mesorhizobium sp. M4A.F.Ca.ET.050.02.1.1 | reverse complement strand
GGGAAAGCCGACAAGGCTGAGCATTTCCTCGGTCCGCGCCTTGCGCTCCGCCCGAGCCATGGGCGTATGAATCTGCAGGGATTCGCTGACCTGGTTGCCGATCGTGTGCAGCGGCGACAGCGATGTCATCGGCTCCTGAAATATCTTGCCGATGCGGCTCCCTCTCAACGCTCGGATTTCGGGTCCATCACGCGGCATCTGCAGGATATCCTGCGTCATGCCGGGTTTTTCAGGGTCGGAAAACAGGATACGGCCGCGAACATGGGCTGTGTTCGGCAAAATGCCCATCACTGCCTGGCTGAGAACCGATTTTCCGGAACCTGACTCGCCTACAAGCGCGGTGACCTTGCCCGGCAGGACGCGAAGATTTGCGCGCCTGACCGCATGCAAGGGTCCCCCAATAATGGCAAAAGAGATGCCAACATCCTCGATCCGTAGCAGATCAACGCCCGAATTCATTCTCACACCAGTCCCACTCTGGCAGCTCCCAGAAAGCGAGACTACCGCATTGCCAGCTTGTAGCAACTTGGATTCGAAGCGGGCCAGTGGCGGAACCTGCGCCCGGACGGCCTGCCAAGGGCGTTCGGGCTGTTCGTTACGCTTACTGGAGCTTGCTCGGGTCTCCCGCCGATAGCCGGGCGGCATCGCGGTGCAGCAGCATGACCTGCTCGGCCTCCGATTTCCGATCGTGAATGGTCTCCATCGCACCGTCCTCATCGAGTGCGAGCGCACCCGACAGATCGGGTGAAAGCACCGTCAGCTTCTGCTTGATGCCAGTCAGCTCCTCATGGCCCAGCGTCAGCCAGCTGTTTGCGCCGCAATAGCTGGCGAAGTCCTTGCTGGCGAGAACGCTGTGCGGATACTTCTTGGTCAGGATCTGGAGGCGCTGGACCTCGTTTACAGCTGAGCCGAAGGCAGAGAATGTGAGCCGGTCGGTAAGCCCGACATTACCGAACATCACATTGCCGACATGCAGGCCGATGCCAAATTTTATGTCGGACAACCCCTGCTGCTTTCGGCGCAGATTGAGATCCACGACGCGCGCGGTAGCCTGATGCGCTGCCGCAAGAGCAGCCTGGCAGGCGATCTCGGACTGCGAACGGTGCCGTTCGCAAGGGTATACGGCAATGAAGCCGTCCCCAATAAAACTCATGATCTGCCCGCCTTTGCGATTGAAAGGTGCGGCAACGGCGTCGAAAAACTGGTTCAGCGTATCGATATAGATTTCACGGCCCGAGGTTGCGGCAAGCCTTGTCGAGCCGCGCATGTCGCCCATGACAAGTGCGGCCCGGATTGTATCGCCCTCGCCGCGCCTGATCTGACCGTCAAGCACGCGCCTGCCGGCGTCGCCGCCGAGATAGGTGGTCATCATGTTGTCGGCGAGCTTGGTAAGCACCGCCATCTTGGTTGCGATCGCGAGATGGCTCTGGATGCGAAGCAGCGCTGAAATCATGCTATCGCTGAAGCCTGCAGTACCGTCGGTGGACCAAGACCCGATCATGCCCTGACTTGTGTCGTCGCTGAAGGGATGTACGAAAGCCATGTAGTCGGTGACGCCCATAAGCGCGAGTTCACCGAAAATCGGAAACTCCGGCGGCAATGACGGGTCGATCCGGCGTCGCAGATGGTCGAGCTTGTTGCTGAGCAGATGGTAGTACGGGCTGGTCAGGAATCTGTCGGACGGCTCGCCGGGCTCAACCCGGAAGCCTTCCACTTCCATGCCCTGGCCGCGAATCCACGTGAAGCCAAGCGCATCATAAAGCGGGTGCAGCATCGAAAAGCTCAAATGCACCCGCTTTAGCGGCAGGCCGGCAGCAGCCAGCCGTTCGCAAAAGCCCTTTACCAAGGCTTCCAGGTCGCTGCCCGCCAGCGCCGATTGGGTCAGCCAATCAGCAACCTTATCCATGAGAATGGTAGAAATTTCTGCTTGCGTTTTACTCATGCTCTCTCGAAACCCGTCGAAGACGAAGCCATTATCCGTTGATCCGCCATAACACAGTCCGCCAACGGCCCAATAGGTCGCCCGAAGTCAACGAGGCCGGCTTCGGCGGCAAAAGCGGCGAAGAATTTCTCGGATGACTATCCTCGCAGCCAAGGAGCAGGCGTAACTGCATCTATGTCGTGTCGACTTATGTGGCGAGGGCGCCGGCAGAGTGCAATCACGATACTGACATCGGGCAAAAATTCGCCGACCCGGACGCCGTCAGGCCTTCACACCGTCTCTCGAGACAGCCCGAGGCGGCCAAAGAACATTGCGTGTGTCGACTATCCGGAGGTGAGGCGTCCAATAAATCTGGTTTCCCGTCAACTCCGGACAGGCTGTCCGTTCCCATGGTGACTTGGGTCCCAAGAACCATTGGCCGAGGCATATTGCGGAAGATCGATTTCCGCAAAGCCGTCATCAAACCGGTACCTTCGCCTTCAGGCTTGCGGCAGCCACGGCATAGCCGCCGGCCGCGCCATCGATGAAATGAAGGTGATCGCGCTGCAGCGGCGAAGCGACCAGGCATGTCATCAATGCCGATTTCTGGCGGTGCAGGCCATAGTTGCAGATGCCCGCCTCTTCCGCCTGCTTCAGCCGGTTCTCGATCCGTTGCAACACATCCGCGTCAACGTCGATGGTCATCTTCAAGCCGTCGTCGAACTTCCGGAAATCCGAGTTGCTGGCCACGTCGCGTTTGTAGATCTTCGGATCGAAACTGCCGATCGTCCAGCCATATCTATCGGTGACAGCCGTAAGCGTCATCAGGAACATTACCCACAGCTTCGTTAACCACCGCCGTCCTGCCGGCGCCGTGGCGCGCGCCTCGATATCGAGGCCGGCAGGCAGCAGACTGTAGTCCGGCCCGTTCACCGGTACCGGGTGGCCATCGCGTTCCTGCCTGCCGGCAAGGGCGATGATGTCGGACGCCAGAAACTGAAAACCGCGCAAGTCACGCGACGCCCCCGGTATGGCTATGATCGAGACGATTTCGCCATGCCGGGCTTCGATCGGGTTCCAGCGGCAGGACAGGCCGGTCAGATCCGGCCGCGCGCCAGCCGGCGCAGGATCGATGCGGTAGCGCCCCGCTTTCATCTCGGCTTCAGCCCAACTGCCGCCTCCGCCGGCGAACATGGCATAGAAGACCGCTTCTGAGGCTTGAAACCTCGCCACGCGGACGTCGCGGCCTTGCGCTCTTATATCTTTTATCGGCACGATTGCAGCACGCAAGGTGAGGTCCAGCTCGTCTGCCACCCATCTCTGGACAGCCGCCAGCGCGTTGCGGGTAACCTCCAGCGCCGAGCCGGGAAACGCCACGAGCGCGCCGTCGCCGCCGAAGACAAAGGGAAGGTCTTGCCGACCCAGCGCGTTGAGCAGCGCCGAAATGACGCTGGCGCCGGCCATGTTGACGGTTTTATAGCGCCCTGCCTCGATCGCCCTGGTCGAGCCGACGATGTCGGCCGTGGCCAGAGCCCAGCCATCGGGGAGAGGCTTGTAGTTGTCGATATCGGCAACGCTTTCGAACTTTGCGAAGACCGGCAGAGAAGCGACAAACGGGTCGGACGCGGCGGCTGTTTCCATGAGCATCAAATAGCACATTCCACTGCTTGAAGGTGAAGTCGATCGTGCTCGAAATTGACTTGCGCTGGCTTTGCGATGATAGGGTCCGGAAATGCGAATTGCCTTTTACGCGCCGCTGAAGTCACCCAATCATCCCGTTGCCTCCGGCGACCGCCAGATGGCACGGACGCTGGTCAAGGCGCTGGAACATGGAGGGCATAGCGTCGAACTGGCATCCGAAATACGCTTCTATCTACGCGAACCGGAGTCGAAAAGTTTCGATGCGCTCAAGATCGAAGCCCGAGAGGAAGCCGCGCGGCTGACAAGACTTTGGGATCGTGACGGCAAGCCCGATCTCTGGTTCTCCTATCATCTCTACTACAAGGCGCCCGACCTGATCGGACCCGAACTGGCGTCGGCCTTTGCCGTCCCCTATGTGACGGCGGAAGCCTCCTATTCGAGGCGGCGCAACGCCGGTTTGTGGGCCGATACGCAAGCGTTGGTGGCGCGAGCCGTCGAACAGGCGGCGCTGAACATCTGCTTCACGCAAAGGGATCGTCAGGGACTGGCAGATGCGATACCCGACGCCGCTCTCGGCATGCTTCCGCCCTTCATCGACACATCGGCATTCCGGGAAACGCCGGCGCGGGGTTGTTCGACGCGGCTAGTTACCGTCGCCATGATGCGGCCGGGCGACAAAGTCGAAAGCTATCGCATGCTGGCGCAGGCGCTCGGTTCGATCGGCCACCTGCCCTGGACCATGTCTGTCGTCGGGGACGGGCCTGCCCGTGAAGAGGTCAAAGCGCAATTCGCCGGCTTGCCCGCCGACCGTATCGAATGGCTTGGCGCGATTGAGCCAGCCGCCGTACCGGATGTCCTGTACAGTGGGGGAATTTACGTCTGGCCGGGTTTCGGCGAGGCCTATGGCGTTGCCTATCTTGAAGCACAGGCCGCCGGCCTTCCAGTGGTGGCGCAGGACATCGCCGGGGTGCCGGAGGTCGTGCGGGATGGCCAAGCCGGGTTTCTCACGCCGCCGGGCGATGTGGCGGCATTCGCTTCCGCCATTGAAAGGCTTCTGACCCGTAGCGACGAAAGAACCATCATGGCCGCACAAGCCAGACGTTTCATCCTTGAAGAACGTTCCCTCGGTGTTGCGGCGGCGCGTCTGGCCGGACTTCTTGCGAAGATCCCGATTTCATGACACCCGATCAGATCTGGCAACCCTTGGTGGAGGAACTGGCGAGCCTGCAACGAGCGGACCGTAAGGCAGAGTTCTGGCTGCGCGACGATGACGCCGTGGATCCGACGCCTGCGCTTGATAGGCTGCTCGACCTCACCGGTGAATTCGCGATTCCGGTCACCCTGGCCGTGATTCCTGCCCTGACTGATGAGAAGCTTGTCGCCCGGCTTGACGAGACGCCGCATGCCACGGTCGCCATCCATGGCTGGGCGCACCGAAATCATGCGCCCGAGGACCAGAAAAAGCAGGAGCTCGGCCCGCATCGGCCACGCGAGGCGGTGCTCGATGAGCTGGCCCGTGGGCTGTCGCACATAGCCGGCCTGCACGGCGCACGTGCCGTTCCGATGCTGGTGCCACCCTGGAACAGGATCGACGCCGGCTTGGTACCCGACCTCGGATCGATAGGATTTGCCGCATTGTCGGTCTATGGGCCGCCGAAGCCGGCTTCGCTGGCGGTCATCAACAGCAATGTCGACATCATGGATTGGCATGGCACGCGCGGTTGCCGCGATCATGGCCTGTTGGTTCAGGCCATCATCGCGCAACTGCGGCATGCATTCGACGGCGGCCAACCGGTCGGCCTGCTCACCCACCATCTCGTGCATGATGAATCGGCCTGGCTTTTCCTCGAACGGCTGTTCGCAGTCACCGCACAGGCTGAAGGCTGCGC
>NZ_RZSG01000395.1:0-5454 GCF_003997725.1 Mesorhizobium sp. M4A.F.Ca.ET.050.02.1.1 | reverse complement strand
GTGCAAGGCCTGTGGAGGGGCTGGGACGCCGATGCGCTGCTGTTCGACAAGTCCGGCGGCCGCTTCCACGATCCGCAGAAGATGCACCTGCTTGACCACAAGGGCGAGTTCTTTTCGGTGCGCGGGCCGCTCAACGTGGCGCGCTCGCCGCAGGGCACGCCGGTGCTGGTCATGTCCGGCCTGTCCGAGGCCGACCTCGACTTCGCCACCCGCGTCGCCGACGTCGTCCTGCTGGACGAGCAACCGTCGGCGGGTGTGGCCGGCGACGACCTGAAACGACGGGCGCTTGCTGCTGGGCGCAAGCCGGAAACACTTAAGGTGTTTGTGACCGTGGCCGCCGAAAGGCTCGAAGCGGGGTTCGACTCGAACGGCTGCGACGGCCTCAATTTTGCTTTGCCGGCTGATCTTCCTTCACTTGAGGCCTTTGCCGATCGCGTGCTGCCGGAGTTGCAGCGTCGCGGCCTGGCTCAATCCGAACGTGCCGAAGCGACGTTGCGCCAGCATCTCGGACTCGAGGCGGGAGGCAAACCATGAGCCCGCGGCAGATGAAGCTCGGCCTGTTCCTGTGGGCGACAGGCCACCACATCGCCGCCTGGCGCCATCCAAAGGCGCATGTCACCGCGGGCATCGACATCGGCCACTACATACAACTCGCCCGCACGGCCGAAGCGGCGAAGCTCGACATGATCTTCTGCGAGGATGCCGCCGGCCTGCGCGAGGCCAATGTCGGCATCGCCAGCCAGACCTCGCGCTCGATCGGTTTCGAGCCGATCAGCCTGCTTTCGGCGATCGCCGTGCAGACCGGGCGCATCGGCCTCGTCTCGACAGCTTCGACCAGCTACAACGAGCCCTACGGGCTGGCGCGCACCTTTGCCTCGCTCGACCAGCTGAGCGGCGGCCGCGCCGGCTGGAACCTGGTCACTTCGGCAAGCAATATCGAAGCCGCCAATTTCGGCTCGATGGGCCTGCGTTCGCATGCCGACCGCTATGAACGCGCCCGGGAATTCGCCGCTGTGGTCGCAGGTCTGTGGCGTGGCGCCGGCAGTGGCGGCCTCAATCATGACGGCCAGAGCTTTTCCGTCAGGGACGCGCTCGACCTGCCGCGTTCGCCGCAGGGCGCGCCGGTCATGGTGCAGGCCGGAGCCTCGGAGGACGGCAAGGACCTCGCTGCCAGGACCGCCGATGTCGTGTTCAGCGCGGCCCAGACGTTTGAGGAGGCGAAGGCCTTCTATGACGACGTCAAGGGCCGGCTCGCTGCCTATGGGCGCACGTCGGGCGACGTCAAGATCATGCCCGGCGTCGCGCCGGTCGTCGCGGCGACCGAGCCGGAAGCCCGGGCAAAGCATGAGGAATTGCAGGAGCTGATCCCGGACGAGGTCGGCGTGGCGCTGCTCTCCAGCTATCTCAGCATTTCCGACCTCTGGCGCTATCCGATCGACGGGCCGCTGCCGGAACTGCCGGAGAGTGAGGGCATGAAGAGCCGGCAGGCGCTGGTCGTCGAGCAGTCGCGCCGCGACGGCCTTTCCATCCGCCAGCTTGCCCGCCATTTCGCCGGCGCCCGCGGTCATTGGCGGATCGTCGGCACGCCGGCGCAGATCGCCGACGAATTGCAGGCGCGCTTCGAAGGCGGCGCCGCCGACGGCTTCAACGTCATGCCGTCCTGGTTCCCCGGCGAGCTCGACGCCTTCTGCGCCCTGGTCGTGCCGGAGCTGCAGCGGCGCGGCCTGTTCCGTACGGAATACGAAGGCCGCACCTTGCGCGAGCACCTCGGCCTGAAAGGGCCGGCATCAGCTGCTTAGCCGGCGTCCATCAGGCGAGCCGTCCCGGATACCCTGATCGAGCTGCCTGGCTGAGACGGAATGTCGGCATGCAGCCTTGAGCGCATGCCCATGTCCTCGCCCTGCACGATGTCGATCGCGCCGCCATGCGGCCAGCCGAGGTTGCGCAGATAGCCGGCGAAGGCGGCGGACGAAGCTCCTGTCGCGGGATCCTCGTAGACGCCGCCCGACGCGAACGGGTTGCGCGTGTGGAAGAGTCTGGGTGTCTCGGCAAAGGCGAGCAGGATCGTCACCAGCCCTTCGCGCCGCATCAGCGCCTGCCCGCGCTTCAGGTTATAGGCCATTGCAGCCAGCGCCTCGCGTGACTTCAGCGCCAGCACCAGATGATCGGCGCCGCCATGGATCAAAGCCGGCGGAATGGCCAGATCGAGATCCTCTGTCCTGTAGCCGAACAGCGCCAGCGTTTCGGTGACAAGCTCTGGCGGGGCCGATCTGCTGCGCGTCGGGGGAGACTGCAACGCCGCGACGATGTTGGCGCCGTCACGAAACCCCTCGACGGTGATTTTCGCCTGATTGAGGGTCAGCGCAAAAATCCCGTCGCCGAACTCCCGCACCAGCGCAGCACCAAGCGCAATCGTGGCATGGCCGCAGAACGGCACTTCGCTTTCCGGAGAGAAATAGCGGACCCGCCAGCCATCGCCTTCCGGCGCCGCAAAGGCTGTTTCCGAAAAGCCGACCTCGGCCGCGACGCGCTGCATTTCGATGGCATTTGGTAAAGCATCGCCGATCACCACACCGGCCGGGTTGCCGCCGGTGTCGCCATCCGAAAACGCCGCAATTCTCAATACGTCCATCAGGGGTCCGCCTCGTGCCTGTGAGGCGCGCAGAAAACACTTTCCGGAACGATTTGGGAAATGAAGAAAGCGACGAGCAGCTGTGAGCGGAGGTCATATCCCAGCAGCGTCGCCGCCGGCGCCTGGCGACTGACCTCAGTCGGCCATCGCCTTCTCGGACGTGCTTGAGGCAGTCGCCTCAGTGGCATGCGAGACCAGCGCCGTCATGATCTCAGCGGCGGCAAGTGCCGCGATCACCGGCGGCCGCTTGTCCTTCACCGCATTGCCGCCGATCGGCGAGACCAGGCGGTTGAATTCCGCCTCGCTGCCATCGGTCGACTTCAGGAACCAGCTCTTGAACGTCGCCTTCTTGGTCCTGGAGCCGATCATGCCGACATAGGCGGCGTCGCCGCGCTTCAGCGCCTCGGCGACGATCAGGAAATCGAGCGCATGGTCGTGGGTGAGGATCGCAAAGGCGGCTCCGGCATGTGCCTCGCGCACGATGGCCTCAGGCATCGGCGTCAGCCTCGTCTCGACCGTTTCCGGCATCCCTTCGAGCGCTTCGGCGCGCGTCTCGACGACGACGGCATGGATGGGCAGCAGCGCCAACGCCGACGCCAGCGCCTGGCCGACATGACCGCCGCCGAAGACATAGACATATGGTAGGTGCGCCTCCTCGACCTCGGCTTTGGCGATCAGCTCTTGTTCGAGTGCCCCATCGACCGGGCGGATCAGCACCTCGACGCGCCCGCCGCAGCACTGGCCGATCTCGGGCCCGAGCGGAACGTCGAGCGTGGCGCAGACTTCGTCCACCTCGATCCGAGCCTCATCGGTGGCAGATCGCGATGGCGTCCGCCCGCCCAGCATCTGCCGCGCCTTGTCGATCGCCATATATTCGAGCTGGCCGCCGCCGATCGTGCCGTAAATCGCCGAGGCCGAGACCAGCATGAAGGCGCCGGTCTCGCGCGGCGTCGAGCCCTTGGTTGCCGCGACCTCGACCAGCGCGGCCCGGCCGGCTTGGCCGAGAAAATCCTTCAGGCTTTGCACTTTCGAGTTCATCGTCTGCATTCCCGATACGGAAATATAGAGTTTTTCGGCCCGAATTGCACCTTTGGCCCAGTTCAAGCCGGTCTTGCGGCTTTCAGCCGTTCGATCGCCATCAGCACCCGCTCTGGCGTCGCCGGCGCGTCGAGGCGCGGGCAGATCCTGTGGTCGGCGACGCTCGCCACCGCGTCCGACAGCGCGTGCAGCACCGACATGCCGAGCGGGAAGGGCGGCTCACCGACCGCCTTGGAGCGATGCACGGTCGGCTCGTGCGCCTCCGGCCAGTCGGCCAGCGTGACGTTGAAGATCTTCGGCCGGTCCGACGCCAGCGGGATCTTGTAGGTCGACGGCGCATGGGTGCGCAGCCGCCCTTTTTCGTCCCACCAGAGTTCCTCGGTGGTCAGCCAGCCCATGCCCTGGATGAAGCCACCCTCGATCTGGCCGAGGTCGATGGCGCGGTTCAGCGAGCGGCCGGTCTCGTGCAGGATGTCGGTGCGCTCGACCACATATTCACCGGTCAGCGTGTCGACCGACACCTCCGAGCACGAGGCGCCATAGGCGAAGTAATAGAATGGCCGGCCTTCGCCCTTGTCGCGGTTCCAGTGAATCTTCGGCGTCTTGTAGAAGCCCGCAGCCGAGAGCTGGATGCGCGCCATATAGGCCTGCTTGACCAGATCGGCGAAGGCGATCTCCTGATTGCCGATGCGCACGCGGTTGGGCAGGAACAGCACCTGGTCGCGCGGCACCTGGTATTTTTCGGCGGCGAAGTTGGTCAGCCGGTCCTTGATCTGGCGGGCGCCGTTCTGCGCCGCCATGCCGTTGAGGTCGGAGCCGGACGACGCCGCGGTCGCCGACGTGTTCGGCACCTTGCCCGTGGTGGTGGCGGTGATCTTCACCTGGTCGAGGTCGATCTGGAACTCTTCCGCCACCACTTGCGCCACCTTGAGGTAGAGCCCTTGCCCCATCTCGGTGCCGCCATGGTTCAGATGCACCGAGCCGTCGGTGTAGACATGCACCAGCGCGCCCGCCTGGTTGTAGTGTGTGGCGGTAAACGAGATGCCGAACTTGACCGGCGTCAGCGCCAGGCCGCGTTTGATGAAGCGGCTGTTGGCGTTGAAGGCGCTGATCTCGCGCCGGCGCCGCTCATAGTTCGAGCTCGCCTCCAGCTCGGCGATGATGCGGTGGATGATGTTGTCCTCGACCGTCTGGTGGTAAGGCGTGATGTTGCGGTCACTGGTGCCGTAGAAATTCTTCTTGCGGATCTCGAGCGGATCCTTGTCGAGGGCAAAGGCGACCTCGTCGATGACGCGCTCAGCGCCGACCATGCCTTGCGGCCCGCCGAAACCGCGGAAAGCGGTGTTCGACACCGTGTTGGTGTAAAGCGGCGCCGACTGCGCATGCACCGCCGGCCAGAAATAGGTGTTGTCGCAGTGGAACAGCGCGCGGTCGGTCACCGGGCCCGACAGGTCCGAGGAGAAGCCGCAGCGCGCCGCGAACATGAAGTCGACGCCGAGTATGTTGCCATCATCGTCGAAGCCGACCTCGTAGTCGATGAGGAAGTCGTGGCGCTTGCCGGTGGCGATCATGTCGTCGTCGCGGTCGGGCCTGATTTTCACCGCCCGGTGGTGCCGTTTCGCTGCGATTGCGGCGAGCGCGGCAAACTGGTTGCCCTGTGTTTCCTTGCCGCCGAAGCCGCCGCCCATGCGGCGGATTTCCACCGTGATGGCGTTGCTCGGCACCCCCAGCGCGTGGCTCACCATATGCTGGACTTCGCTCGGATGCTGGGTCGAGGAATAGAT
>NZ_RZSG01000394.1:0-5459 GCF_003997725.1 Mesorhizobium sp. M4A.F.Ca.ET.050.02.1.1 | reverse complement strand
CCGCAGAGAGAGAGGAAAGCAGTACCAGACGCCTGTTCATGGCCGATCTCCGAATGTGCCAACACTCGCGCGACAGATGGGCAGTAAAGCGCGGCCGATCGGCTGTTACCGTCCCGATCGTCGGCACCCGAAGGCGATGTTCGCTATCGGAAGATGAACATTAGCGATGGCTAAAGGTTCCGCGCCGGCGGCGAAATAGCGAGCCGTGGCGATGGCGATCCTTACGATGGAAAAAGGCTCCGGCGTAGCATGCCGGAGCCTTCGTCCTTTTTCGACGCATCAGCCGCCGCTCGGAGCCGGCGCGGGGGCGGCCGGAGCCGGAGCCGCGGGCGCAGGTTCTGATGGCGCAGGGGCCGCTGGCGCGGGTTCCGAAGGCGCGGGCGCCGCAGGCGCAGGCGCTGACGGCGAGGATGCCGCCGGCGCCTCGACCTTGGGCGATTCGACCTTGACGTTGACGTCTTTGCTGCCGCCGCCATTGATGTTGATGACACCTGTGAAGACGAGCAGAACCACGATCGCCAGAATCGCGAGAACGACCGCGACAACCGTGCCACCTCCGCCCGAATTCACAACCGTTGGACCGTCAGCCATGGTTCTTCTCCTTACGATTGCACTGTCGAGAAAACGGGCGCGTCACGGCAACGTTCCGCCCCAGGGACCTCAGTCCCGGCAGCCGTGAGACTGAAGTCTCATCACCACGCGCAGAGGGCCGGTATGGTCGGTTTCAAGGAAACCGAAGCCTCGCCAACTCATTGGTAAGCGGACCACCGGACACGTCCCTTCTCGGCGGTCTCTGGGTGCCCGCCAATCATCGTTCCCGTGCTGGCGGGCACCCGCTCGCCTTCCTGTTCCTGGAACCCTGGCCCGCGCACTCGCGTGGAGTGACGAGCTTGTTAGTTGAGCCGGCGAAGGGAACGGAACCTCCTCAACAGCGTATGTTAGCTGTCGCCCAACCGGGCAAGCTGGCCAGAGTTTCCTGCAATGACCAAGGCATCGCTCCATCTTCTGAAAGGCGCAGGCTACCTGGTCTCCACGGCAAGCGTGATCCTGCTTGCGGTGGTGAGTTGGAAGAGCGCTTCGGAAAGCCCGCTGCTGGTCGCCTGCCTGCTTGGCGGCGCCGCGGCATCCATTGTCGGCATGTTCTGCCGCTGGCTTTCCTACGAGATCGAGAAACGCCGGGAAGGAAAATAGCATCCGTTGTCGGGCGCCGTCCGCAAAAAGCCCGCGCCACGGAGGGACCGATGGCGCGGGCCGGCCGATGTTTGCCCACCAGCCTGCGCGGGACGCCAAGCAGCGACGTCAGGCGCCAGACCTCAACCATTCGAAGCGGCTAATGTTCCAATTGCTCGATCGCGAGATCTGGCGACGTCGAGGCTATCGACGGCGCTCGTTTGCCGGCCAAGCGCCGCCCGGCGCTGGGTGAAATTTCTGGACCGCCCCTCACGATGCGCGTAACATCCCGTCAACGGCGATAACTGGCAAGGGCATCGCCGGCTGAGAGCGAGCATCGCGCTTCCGCCCCAATGGAGGAGGGAGCGTTGATCGAGCCCAAGAAATCCACCAGCGGCATCGCCTATCCGGATGACCTCTGCCTGTTGAAAAGGGCCTACGACCAGATATGCCTCGAGAGGGATCTCCCGGCAGGCTCGCCCGCGGCGGAGCAATTGGCCATCCGCGCCATGGAGTTGTTTGCGCACGGTATTTTTGAGGAAGAGGCCCTCTTGCAGGGGCTTAGGCAGCCCGCTTGAACGCTCGCTCACTTCACGGAACTGCGCCGACTGGCCATGCTCGGCCCTACCCGCTCGCAAGGACAGCCATGACCCCGCGATATCTCGACCACCTCCTGGAATGCCCCTATTGCCTGACGATCAAGCTGAGGATTCCGGCCGACGCGCAGCCGGACACGCGCATCGTCTGCGACGATTGCGGCGAGTTCCTCGGGCTGTGGGACGAGTTGCTGACGGACTTCGAAAGGCAGGGTGGCAACAACGGCGTCTTCCGCCTCGACAGGGGCCGCATCAGGCGCCTCGGCTGAAGCTGTCGCGATGCCCGGCTCCGCATAGGCCTTCATTCCTACAACCGCCGAGCCGCAGCGCGCGGAATGGAACGTTTCACGCAATTGCCAATTGGTGGACTCGCATGCCCTGCCGGGCGTTAGATTGGCGGCAGGCGAAGGAGGGCACGTCGCGAACAGGGAGGACGTAATCTATGGATTACGAATACGAGAAGATTCTACCCGACGAGCAGCCTTATGAAGTCATTACTTTTGCCAAAAAACACGGGTTGACGGTGCCGGCCGCGGATGCCGTCCTGTTCGCCAAGGGCCCGTCCCGGAAAGCGTGCGACGCCGCGGCATTGGCCTTCCTGTGCGCGGTGGCGCAATACGCCGACAGGCGATCGCGGCACTAACGCGCTCGCCGCATTAGGGGCGTGGCGAAGACCTGTCTCGCCACGCAAAGCGCCGCTGCGACGGCCGTTATCTCAAGCCGAGAAAACTCAGTATCGCGATGACTATGACGATGGCTCCAACCAGCCAGATGATGTTGTTCATGACATTCTCCTTCACCCGAGATGGGTGCTGGAGGGACAACATAAGCGCCAGCTAAAGGTTCCGGTCTAAGGCGCGGCGGCGGCGGGGCGGTGCGTCGTTCGCAACAAAACGACTTCGCAATCGTTTCTCATTCGCCAGACACTCTGGCTACTCCAGACCTTCTCCCGCCGGCAGCGCCGGCGGGTCTTTTCGCAGCCTTTGGCAAGGATGCCATGCCGTCGACCTCGATCCGAAAGACGGACTACGATACCCAGAGGCGGATCCTGCGCGTGTGGTTCGTGGGCAGCGGCAAATGCTACGAGTTCGAGGACGTGCCGCCGGAGACTTTTGCCGGTTTCCGGGCCGCCTTCGCAAAGGGCCGATATTTCAACAGCTACATCCGCAACCGTTTCCGCTATCGCTTGGTGGCCGCCGCTGGCGCGCCGGCGGCCATGCCGCCAATTCCGGCCGCAGATCCTTCTTCAGGGAACGTTCGCCTCTCACGGCAGTTGAGCTTCCAGCGCGAAAACAATGTCGTCTCGCGCCCGACTTCAATCCGTAGGAGGAAATGATGAGAATGCACTTTTCCGCAGCCGCCGCAGGGCTGTTGCTGCTCGCCGGTATCGGTGCGGCCGCCGCCGACACCGTGGTTATTGCGCCGGAACAGGAAACGGTCATCCGGGAATATGTGAAGAAGCAGCCCCTGGCTTCGGTCAAGCTTCCCGGCGTGGAGCTCAACGTCGGCACGGCCCTGCCCGATACGGTCGAGCTTTATGAAGTGCCCGATGTGAAATACCGCTACACCGTGATCGACAACCGGACAGTCGTCGTCGATCCCGACACGCGCACGGTGATCAAGATTATCGAATAAGATCGAGGTTCCGATTGAAGATCCGCCAGCCGACAAGGAGTGGCGGGTTTTCAACACGTCGAGGAGGCCGGGCCCACCTTCACTCTCGCCGGCGGCAAATATCCAACGATCCGCAAACGAACCAGAGTGTCCGACTTAGTCCCCTTAGAAAAGCGTCACGAAAACGATCGGTCCAAGGATCAGGCAAACACCCATTCCGATTGTAATGGCGATAGCCAGGCGTTCCGTTCGCCGGACAATCTCGGCCACCGCTTCGTCATCATCCGGGATGAGATCGAGGACTGAATTGTCCTTTGGCGCGGACGATTTGCGCCGGCTGACCGGACCTGTCGGTCTCCGCCGGCCAGGCTGGCAATCGGATTCCGGCCGACGATAGCGCAGCCTGGTTTTCATGCGTCTGCTTCCAGCCGCTCATGCTCCGCTTTCTGGTGCCAGATCACCTGGCGGAGGTCGCGCATGTCGACAGGCTGGCCACATCTGGGGCAGAGATAGAAATGGCATACCGGATATTCGTCCGGCGGGCTTCCGCGCCGGGTGCCTGTCAACGGCGGCCCGAGATCGGAAAGCTTCGTCATCCGCGCAGCTTCCTGGCTTGCCGCGCCAAGGTTTTCCGGTCATTGCCGTGCTCGCTTATCAACTCGCGGACCTCGTCCTGCGTGATGCGATGCTGCTTGGCAAAATACCTTACTTCGTAGTCGTCGTCGGCTGAGACGCGATCCCGGTCACGAAGGCCGCGGTTGCTCTTGTCGTCGGCCATCTGGATTTCTCCCTGTCGAATGTCGCTAGTTTCACTCTGACTAATATAAGCCGCGAGCCGGACCCCGGTTCCATGCAAGGGCCCGGAAGACGCCGGCTTTTGCTGCGCCGGCGGCAGACCGCCTTCACGAGCGAAGATGCAGATGGACTCAGCGAGAGGAGGTGTCATACCGCCCATCGAAAAGGGCGGCCCAGCGGACTCGGGGGGCGGGGCCGCTGAGCCTGACCAACGGCGTTTTTTTCGAGGGGGGTTAGCCGTTGGCTTGGCTACGCATTATAGCCCATTTTATTAGCATTAGCTAAATTTACCCTGCGGTCGGCAAAAGCTTTCCAATCGCGCAAGCAACCTTCGCGGCGCATAAAAACCCGCCGGCCGGAGCCGGCGGGTTGACCGCCCTCGAGGTCGCGTTCAGTGGAGTCGTCTCGACCATTCGTCGATCTGCCGCTGGGCTTCTTCCCTGGCAATGCCGTAGCGCTCCTGGATGCGCCCGAGAAGCTGATCGCGATTGCCTTCGATGCGGTCGAGGTCATCATCGGTGAGGTCGCCCCATTGCTCCTGGGCCTTGCCTCTGACCTGCATCCATTTTCCCTTGATCTGATCCCAGTTCATGACTGTCTCCTTTGCTCTCCAAAGGAAATGGCGCGGGCGCGACAATGTTCCCGATGCGCAAACGCCGGGTCATGACAGGCAGCGCAGCGGCACCAATCAAATGTGATGGAGGCCGTCCCGCGTTCCGATAGTCTACCGGCTGGCGCAGCGCAGAATTGCAACCGGGAGGACCGGCGATGCCTCATCTTCACATGAAGGGGGTCGATGTCGTCGTCGATCTCCTCGACGCGGCCGAGCATATCGACAGGCTCAGCGAGCAGGAGCTGAAGACGCTTCTTTTGGATGCTTCTGAAGCGGGATGTTCCCGCCGACGTCGCGAACCAGGACCTGCCCCGATATCTGATGCTGTGCCCCGGGAGTTGATTCTGTCGACGCGCGACGGCGCGCACTGGCCATCGCCCCTGCGATGCGGAAACGCCACGGGGTAGGACGGAATTGTCAGGCTCACAGCCGCCGCCGATAGCGGCGCGCAGCGTGGTTGTTCAGCCCTTGCCCGCCTTCGACTTAGCGGCCTTCGGCTTGGCGGCGGCAGGCTTTGCCGTCTTGGCGGCGGCGGCTTTGGCTGGCTTGGCGGCACCCTTCTTCGGCGCGGCCTTCGCTTTCGGCTTGGCGGCCTCGCCATCGATCTCGGCCGTGGCTTGGTCCCAATGCTGAATATCCGAGCCTTCGGGCCTGCCTGCCTGCTCCCAGAT
>NZ_RZSG01000393.1:0-5491 GCF_003997725.1 Mesorhizobium sp. M4A.F.Ca.ET.050.02.1.1 | reverse complement strand
GGCAGTGGCGCATCAGGGGTGAGGGCAAGTCGTTCCCTTCTCCCCTTGTGGGAGAAGGTGGATCGGCGCGCCAGCGCCGAGACGGATGAGGGGTGTTGGAAGGAATGAGACAGTCGCGATTGTGCGCCTTCCCGGCGCCGACAGGACGGTTGTAAAACTGGCGCATCGCCAAGCTGGAGCACCCCTCATCCGACCGAGCTCCGCTCGGCCACCTTCTCCCACAAGGGGAGAAGGGGAGCGCGCTTCGACAATGCCGGCGTAGAAACCAACGGAGCAGCCTGCCATGCCCAAGATCGACCTGTCATCCGTGCCAATCCGCAAGGGTTCCGGCTACCCTTCACCCTTCGATCAGCCCTGCGCCGGGCGCACGCGCCGCCGCCTCGGCGACGCGGGCGGCCTGAAGGATTTCGGCGTCAACCTGATGACGCTGCCGCCCGGCGGTTGGTCGAGCCAGCGCCACTGGCACAGCCATGAGGACGAGCTCGTCTATGTGCTGGAGGGCGAACTGACGCTGGTCGAGGACGGCCGCGAAACGCTGCTCAGGGCGGGCGATAGTGCTGCTTTCGCCAAGAACAGCGGCAACGGGCACCACATGATCAACCGCTCTTCGGCCACCGCGCGCTATCTGGAAGTTGGTTCGCGCAATCCGGAGGATGTCATAACCTGCTCCGACATCGACATGATGAGCCCGAGCTCGGATGGACGGTTTTTGCACAAGGATGGGAGGCCGTATCCGGGGCAGGGCTAGCCTCTTCCCTTCCACAAGGGGAGAAGGCCGCCGCTGGCTTTTCTCCGATGCGGCGATAAGCTCACTCCCAGACAAGGGAGGATTGTCATGGCCAAGGAAATCGTCGAAGTGCCGGTGCTGTCGGCGGCTGTGCGCGCGCTCGGCGTGCCGCTGTCGCTGGTGACCAGGGGGGCGGGGCTGGTCTTCGTCTCCGGCATGCCGCCGCTCGATGTTGCGACGGGCAAGCTGGTCAAGGGCGACATCGAGGTGCAGGCCGAGGCGTCGCTGAGGGCGATGAAGCATTGCCTGGATGCGGCGGGCAGCTCGCTGGACAAGGTGCAGATGGTGCGCATCTACGCCGCCAATGCCGGCTTCTACAACGCCATCAACCGCGTCTATGCAGAGCACTTCCCCGAAAACCCGCCGTCGCGCACCTTCGTGCCGGTAGCGTCATGGCCGATGGAGTTTGATATCGAGATCGAGTGTGTGGCGGTGGGGTGAAGGGAGAGTTGTCCCTGATCGAACTTGCGGGCGTTGAAAGCGGATGACTGTCATCCAAAATACTCCTGCAGCGGCGTGACCTCCAGGCTCCCGGCCCGCAGCGCCGCGATCGCCTCGGCGACCGCAGCAGCGCCCGACAGCGTCGTGTAGTACGGCACCTTCTGCATCAGCGTGGCACGTCGCAGTGACTTAGAGTCCGACACCGCCTTCTGGCCGTCGGTGGTGTTGAAGACGATCTGGACCTGGCGGTTGCGGATGGCGTCCTCGATGTGCGGGCGGCCTTCGAGCACCTTGTTGATCTTTTCGGCGACCACGCCGTTCTCGGCGAGGAAGCGGGCGGTGCCGGAGGTGGCGAGCACCTTGAAACCCTGGCCGGCGAGGCGCTTGACGGCGGGCAGGATGCCCTTCTTGTCCTCGTCGCGCACCGAGACGAACAGCGTGCCGGAGCGCGGCAGGTCGACATTGGCGCCGAGCTGGCTCTTGGCGAAGGCGAGCGCGAAGTCGCGGTCGAGGCCCATCACCTCGCCGGTCGAGCGCATTTCCGGCCCGAGCAGGATGTCGACGCCGGGGAAGCGGGCGAAGGGGAAGACGGCTTCCTTGACGGCGATGTGGCCGGGGTTGCGCGGATCGGGCATCGGGCCGTAATGGGCGAAGGCGTCTTCCAGCGTCTCACCGGCCATGATGCGGGCCGCGATCTTGGCGATCGGCCTGCCGATCGTCTTGGCGACGAAGGGCACGGTGCGCGAGGCGCGGGGGTTGACCTCCAGCACATAGACCGTGCCGTCCTGGATCGCGTATTGCACGTTCATCAGGCCGCCGACATTGAGCGCGCGAGCCAAGGCGGCCGTCTGCCGCTCCAACTCGTCGACAAGGTCCGAAGGCAGCGCGTGCACCGGCAGCGAGCAGGCCGAGTCGCCGGAATGGATGCCGGCCTCCTCGATATGCTCCAGGATGCCGGAGACGAAGGTCGCCTTGCCGTCGCAGAGGCAGTCGACGTCGACCTCGATGGCGCCGGTCAGATAGGTATCGAACAGAAGCGGGTTCTTGCCCAGCAGCGTGTTGATCTGGCCGGTCTTGTCGTTGGGGTATTTCTGCTTGATGTCCTCCGGCACCAGGCCGGGCACGGTGTCGAGCAGGTAGGTCTGCAGCATGCCCTCGTCATGGATGATCTGCATGGCGCGGCCGCCGAGCACATAGGACGGGCGCACCACCAGCGGAAAGCCGAGCTCGCCGGCGACGAGGCGGGCCTGCTCGACCGAATAGGCGATGCCGTTCTTCGGCTGGGTCAGGCCGAGCTTGTGCAGCAGCTTCTGGAAACGGTCGCGGTCCTCGGCGAGGTCGATCATGTCGGGCGAGGTGCCGAGGATCGGGATGCCGGCCTTCTCCAGCGCGTCGGCGAGCTTGAGCGGCGTCTGGCCGCCGAACTGGACGATGACGCCGACCAGTTCGCCGGACGCCTGCTCGGCGCGCAGGATCTCCAGCACGTCCTCCGCCGTCAGCGGGTCGAAATAGAGCCGGTCGGAGGTGTCGTAGTCGGTAGAGACGGTCTCCGGGTTGCAGTTGACCATGATCGCCTCGTAGCCGGCGTCGCGTAGCGCAAACGCCGCGTGGCAGCAGCAATAGTCGAACTCGATGCCCTGGCCGATGCGGTTCGGGCCGCCGCCGAGGATGACGACCTTTTTGCGCGCCGACACCTTGGCCTCGTTGGCGAGGCTGCCTGCGAACGGAACCTCATAGGTCGAGTACATGTAGGCGGTGGGCGAGGCGAACTCGGCGGCGCAAGTGTCGATGCGCTTGTAGACCGGATGCACGTCGAGCTTTTCGCGCGTCTTCTGAACGACTTCGGCGTCGGTCTTGGTCAGCGATGCGAGGCGGGCGTCCGAAAAGCCCATCGCCTTAAGCATCCGCAGATTGGCGGCATCCTGCGGCAGGCCGTGCTCGCGCACGCGTTCTTCCATGGCGATGATGCCGGCGATCTGCTCGAGGAACCAAGGATCGATCTTGCACATGGCGTGCACGTCTTCCAGCGAGGTGCCCATGCGGATCGCCTGCGCCACCATGCGTAGCCGGTCGGGTGTCGGCGTGCCGAGTGCTGCGCGAATGGCGTTGCGGTCGTCGACGTGGCTGGCAGGCGCGGTGCCATGGCCAAGGCCGGGGATCTCGATTTCGTCGAGACCCGTCAGGCCGGTCTCCAGCCCGCGCAGCGCCTTCTGCAAGGACTCCTGGAAGGTGCGGCCGATGGCCATAACCTCGCCGACCGACTTCATGGCGGTGGTAAGCACCGGCTCGGCGCCGGGGAACTTTTCGAAGGCGAAGCGCGGGATCTTGGTCACCACGTAGTCGATCGACGGCTCGAACGAGGCCGGCGTCGCGCCGCCGGTGATGTCGTTCTCCAATTCGTCCAGGGTGTAGCCGACGGCGAGTTTTGCCGCGATCTTGGCGATCGGGAAACCGGTCGCCTTGGAGGCCAGAGCCGACGAGCGCGAGACGCGCGGGTTCATCTCGATCACCACCAGGCGGCCATCGGCCGGATTGACGGCGAACTGCACGTTGGAGCCGCCGGTCTCGACGCCGATCTCGCGCAGCACCGCAATCGATGCGTTGCGCATCATCTGGTATTCCTTGTCGGTCAAGGTCAACGCCGGCGCGACGGTGATCGAGTCGCCCGTGTGCACGCCCATCGGGTCGATGTTCTCGATCGAGCAGACGATGATGCAATTGTCCGCCCGGTCGCGGACGACCTCCATCTCGTATTCCTTCCAGCCGAGCACGCTCTCCTCGATCAGCACTTCGGTGGTCGGCGAGGCGTCGAGGCCGGACTGGACGATGTCGTAGAATTCGGCGCGGTTGTAGGCGATGCCGCCGCCGGTGCCGCCCATGGTAAAGGAGGGGCGGATGATGGCCGGCAGGCCGACATGGTCGAGCGCCTGAGCGGCGATCGCCATGCCATGGCTGATGTAGCGCTGCTTGCGGTCGCCTTCGCCGAGGTTCCAGCGGGTTTCCAGCGCATCGAGCGCGGCATCGAGATTGTCGGGGTTCTCGGCCTTCAGCGCCGCGCGCTCGGCTTCGTGCGTCTTGCGGTCGGCATTCTTGACGTCGGTGGCGTTGGCCAGCATCGAGCGCGGCGTCTCAAGCCCGATCTTGCTCATCGCCTGGCGGAACAGCGCCCGGTCCTCGGCCTTGTCGATGGCGTGCGCGTCGGCGCCGATCATCTCGACTTGATAGCGCTCGAGCACGCCCATGCGGCGCAGCGACAAGGCGGTGTTTAGCGCCGTCTGGCCGCCCATGGTCGGCAGCAGCGCGTCCGGCCGCTCCTTGGCGATGATCTTGGCCACCACTTCCGGCGTGATCGGCTCGATATAGGTGGCGTCGGCCAGCTCCGGGTCGGTCATGATGGTGGCCGGGTTGGAGTTGACAAGGATGACGCGGAACCCCTCTTCCTTCAGCGCCTTGCAGGCCTGGGTGCCGGAATAATCGAACTCGCAGGCCTGGCCGATGACGATGGGGCCGGCCCCGATGATCAGGATCGACTTGATGTCGGTGCGTCTTGGCATGGTCTACGGGTTCCGTTCGGCGGGCGGCTTGCACGAAAAGCCGGGACGGGAGGACCCGGCCGGTTGTGCTTGCGATTCTGGTATCAGGCTAGGAGGGCCTTATAGGGAAGAGTTTTGCCGGATGTAACCCCGAAAATGCGGGATTAGGCAGTAGGGGTTAGGCAGCAGGGATTGGACAGTGGGGGTAGGGAAGGTTCAGGCGACTGGTGCCCATTCCCTACTGCCTGCTGCCTAATCCCTAATTCCCCAGCGCAAGCTGGTCCGTGATCTCGAAGCGCTCGGAAACGCCGACACGGATCATGTTGAGGCTGCCCTCGCGGGTGAAGCGGAATTCGTCCGGCGAATCCGAGCCAGCCGGCAGCCCGCCGTAGAAGGAGATGAGGCGCGTTCCGCCATCGGGCCAGGTCACGGTGACATCGGCCTTGTCCGCGCCCTTGTGCTCGATCCTTGCCTTGCAGAGGGTCATCGGCTGGCCCACATAGCGGGCGCTGGGAATGCCGGTCCCGGCATCGTCTGGCGCCTGCGGCGGCTCGAGCCGCGCCACGGTCGCGGTCTCGCCGGGGATTTCCCCGGTCGAGGGGTTTTCGCTTGCCGCGAAGGCAAGGCCATAGGCATCTTCCATCGCCGTCCTGCCGATCGCGGCGGCGGATTTCGGCGCGCCCTGATCTACCTCGCCGAAGCGCGCCGTCAGGTCGGGCGGTGGCGCGGG
>NZ_RZSG01000392.1:0-5495 GCF_003997725.1 Mesorhizobium sp. M4A.F.Ca.ET.050.02.1.1 | reverse complement strand
AGCCCCTCGGCCTGAATGCCGAAATCCGGATCGGCAAGACCGCTGTCGGCCGTCACCGGTCCAGTCACATGCACCAGCCTGCCGTCATTGCCGGCGTCGATCTTGTCGACGCCGGCCGAGACGACGGTGCCGGCGCCTTCCGCCAGCGAGCGCGCCGTCTGCACCGCGCGGCCTTCGTTCCAGAACAGACCGATCACCATCAGCACGATCAGGATCAGGCCGAAGACCACCCCGCCGACCGCGCGCTTGATCCGTCCGAACCACGAGACGGACGTCACTTCCTGGAATGAATCGCTCATCGTTTCCCCCGCAAGACCACCGGCAACGGAGGCCCATCCATTGCCGCCATGCGAATCCTAGCCGAATCGGCCGCGCCCCGATATGGCGGCCCGGCACCTGCCCCCGTTTTTCCATCGAAGAGACCGGTTGAAAGCAGCGCGAAACGGCCCCTGAGTCGCGATCCGAGTCCACCGGATTCGATTTTGTCAAATCGCGTTTGATGTCGGATTCATCTACGGGTAGATTAGACCCGAATCAGCCGGTCCTCGGGGGGCGCGGCGACCACCCAAAGTCTCAAGTTCCGGCACTCGGCCGGCACCAGACGCGGACGGCTTCGCGTTCCCTGTAGGGATTCCGACCTGGTTGGGCGCTGACCGCGCCTTGAGTGTGTCTTCGTGACAGTGACGCGTATTTCGGGTTCGGCCGCTGGCGACACCAGCACCGGGCACATGGATCGATTCCGGCCAAAGCATAAAATGAGCAGTCCCGCCGCGCTTCTCCAATCCGAACCATCGCGCCTGGCGTCTCGCGGCGACCTCACCAGCTTTTTCATGCAGCTTGCCGCCGAGATCGGCGCCGACAGCTACATGCTCGTCGCCATCATCCACGACCAGGATCGCAGCGATGCCCGCATCGTGTCCTCCAACTGGATATTCGACGCCATCGAGCTCATCGGCAAACGGCTGATAGCCGGCCTCGCCCAAGGGCCGCTGACCGCGTCGCCCGGCAACCGCCCGAGGCCGCTGGTGGCTGCCCAAGCGCCCGATGCCGGCGCGCTGCTGAGCGGCGAGGAGGCCCGCCTGCTCGATGTGCTCGGCCACGCCGAGATCTACTCGCTGCGGCTGAATGTCGGTCGCCAGCGCCTGTTCGCGCTGTTTTCGGCCGCCGAGGTCGGCAAGATCGACCAGCCGGCACTGATGAAAGCCCAGCTGAAGTGCTGCTATGCGCTGTCCGACATCCCGCAGCTGATCGCCGCCGCCGCCATGCAGGACCCGCTGTCCGACCGCGAGCGCGAATGCCTGTTCTGGGTGTCGGAGGGCAAGACCACCGACGAGGTCGCGTTGATCCTCGGCGTCTCGTCGAACACAGTCAACAGCTACATCACCCACGCGATCCAGAAATTCGCGGCCAGCAACCGCGCGATGGCCATCGCGACGGCGATCAGGAGCGGCATCATTTGAAACAGGCACAGGTCAAGGAGGCAGCCGAGGCCCTTTTCAACGAGCAGCGCAGCCCGTTCGGCGCCTTCTCGCTCGGCTCCGAAACGCACCACGCCGTCACCATTCCGGACGCCGTGCGCCGCTGCCGCTGGATCGCCGTCGACATCAACGCCGGGGCTTTCGGCCTGTTCTTCGTCAGCCCTTCGCTGGAACGGGCCCGCCTCGTGCCAAGCTTCGATTCGGACTACCCCGGCACCTCCGTGGCCACCAAATTCATCTCCGGCGCCAATGGCGAGGAGATGGTGCGCCACACCCGCATCTCGACGGCGCCGCGCTGGTGGGTGGACGACGGCATCGCCAGCTCGCAGCAGGTCTTCCAGGATCTTGCCTGGTCCGAGAGGACGGCGCCGCTCGCGCCCGGCACCAACGGCATCGCCTTTCCCGTCCATGCCGACCGCGGCCAGTGCGGGCTGGTCATCTTCCTCGGGCCGGACATCGCCCTGCCGCAGGAGGCGCTCTACGAGATCCACGCCCGCTGCTTCTCGCTGTTTGCCGCGGTTGCCCGCATCCGTCCGACCGACACCAGCCGGATGCGCTCGATCTCCAAGCGCGAGCTCGAATGTCTGAAGCTGACCGCCAACGGCAACACCAGCGAGGAGATCGCCAAGCTGCTGAAATTGTCGGTGCACACCGCCAACCAGTACCTGACCCAGTCGACGCAGAAGCTCAACGCCGTCAACCGCAACCAGGCGGTGGCCAAGGCGCTGCGGCTCGGCCTCATCGAATAGATCGTCCCGCGAAGGCTCCGAGCACGGACCGGCCGAACCTGCGCGACCGCGAGGGCCACGGCATGCCAAACCGCGCGCGGTCCATCACCGCCGCGCTTTGCTTCCCTCAAGGCAGATTTCAGTAAGCGATCGTCTCGGTCCTGCGGATGCGCGCCTGTTCGATCACTGCTTCCAGGAGCGCGGTGTTGTGCTCGGGATTCTCGCCGGGCTTTTCGAACGACACGTAGTTGACCACGACATGGTCCTTGTCTCCGCTCAACGTCAGCTGGAAATAGACGGTCACGCCGGGTGGCCTGAGCTCGAGGTCGAGCACGATGCGCGGACTGCCGCTCCAGTCGACATGGGCTTCGCCGCCGTGACCGAGCCTGAGCGTGCCCGGCATGAAGAACAGTTCGGCCGCCGAATCCACCAGATCCGACAGGCAGGCGAAATGCTCGAGCCGGATGAAGGCGATATAGTCGGCGACGTCGATCAGCCTGAGTTCGGTGATCACCTCCTCGATGGCGTTGGCGACGATGATCTCGCGGGATTTTGCGTAAGCTTGCCGGTTCATGAGGTCAGTCTGCGCTCAGCCTTTTTCGAATAGACGATCCGCACCAGCTCGGCGACGGCCTGGTAAAATTGCGACGGGATTACGCTATCAACCGAAACTTGCTTGTACATGGAGCGCGCGAGCGCCACATCCTCAAAGATCGGGATGTTGTGCTCCCTGGCGATCTCGCGGATCTTGAGCGCCACAAGATCCTGGCCCTTGGCCAGCACCATGGGCGCGGAATCCTCCTCGCGGACGTATTTCAGCGCGATGGAATAGTGCGTCGGATTGGCGATGATCAGCGTGGCGCGCGGCACCGCTGTCATCATGCGCCGCCGCGCACGATCACGCGCCAGCGACCTCAGCCGCGACTTGACGATCGGATCACCTTCGGACTGCTTCATCTCGTCCTTGATTTCCTGCTTGCTCATGCGCAGGTCGCGCCGCCAGTGGAAGCGCGACCAGACAAAGTCGGCCACCGCGATCAGCCCCATGACGAAAACGATCGCCACCAATATGTCGACGGCGATGCTCCTGATGACGAGACCGAAGGCGACCGGGTTGGTGATCATGCCGGCAAGCAGTCTGCGGTGGTCCTCCGACAACGTGAAGCCGAGCACGACGACGGCAAAGCCGAGCTTGCCCAGCGACTTCAGGAACTCGACAAGGCCCTGCACGCCGAACATGCGGCTCCAGCCCTTGGCGATCGAGATGCGCGACAGCTGCGGCCTGACCCGCTCGCCGACGAACTGCGGCATATTCTGGAACACCGAGGCGCCGACGCCGGCCACCACCAAAAGCACGAGCAGGCTGACGACGGCGCGGCCGATCTCGAAGATGACTGTCTTGTAGAGCGCGATGACGTCGGTCTCGGTATCCATCGGCCAGGCTTCGGGCTTCTCCAGGAACATCGACAAGAACATGCCGAGATCGATGATGGCGTCCTTGGCGTAGAAGACGGTGAACACCAATATTGCGACGAAGGAGGTGAAGATCGCCGCTTCGCGCGAATGGGGCAGCTTGCCCTGTTCGACGGTGTCGCGGATCTTCTTTTCTGTCGCTTCCTCGGTTTTGGTGTCCTTGTCGACCGATTCAGCCATGGCGTGCTAACCGAGCCGCCATCAGGCCGCTTCGCTCTGCGACGAGGAAGGGAGTTCGAACGCCCCTTCACGCGACAGGCGGATCGTCGCCACCGCGATTGTCTTGCGAGCCGCCATGATGTCGGCCAGCGCGATGCCTTCGGACCCCTGCCCGAGTTCGGATTCGATCATGCGCCGCGACCTTGCGCCGATCGCCGACAACACCGATTCGGTGAGTGCCGGCGGCGCGCCGCGCAGCGCCAGCGTGACCAGTTCGGTCGACAGCCCGTCGAACAGCAGCACCCGTGCCTTCTGGGCGAGCAGCGGCAAATCGTCGAAGGCGAACAGCCGCGACCTGACGCCGTCGAGATCCGGCGTGCCGGCCTCCTCCAGATCGTGCATGACCTCTTCGAGCTGAGGCTTGTCCATTTCGTTGAGCACGCTGGCGACACGCGCCTGTCCGGCCGAGATATCCTTCGTCGCGGTTTGCGACAGCAGGCTGCTGCGCAATTGGCTTTCGACGATCTTTGCGGCCGCATCCGGAACCGTGGCCAATGTGACCATGCGTTTGATGATCTCGCTGCGGACGGGCTTCTCCATCGTCAACAGCACGTTGGCCGTTATCTGCGAGGAAAGCTTCGACAGCACCATGGCCGATGTCTGGGGGTGCTCGCCGGACAGGAAGGCGCCGAGGCGGCCGGGCTCCAGCTTCTCGAGGTCGGGCCAGATCGGCGGCGGGCCCTCGGGTGCCACCTCGAACCTCTTGTCGCCCATGATGGCGCTCATTTCCTCCGGCGACAGCGATTCGTTGAGGATGGTGTCCATCCGGTCGGCGGAATCGAGCAGGCCCGCGCCCTCGGTGAATTCGGCTTCGAATTCGGCGACGATGCGCTCGAGGTCGCTCTGCGGGATCGTGCGCAGCAGGCGCGCCCCTTCGATCAGTGCCTTCAGTTCTTCCTGCTTGAAGAATTTCAGGAGCCGGCTGGCTGAGGGCTTGCCCATCGCCACCAGAATGGCGGCTGCCTTTTGCGGGCGCGTCAGCGTGGTCAGCGTCGTCATGCTGTCTGTCCCTGCGGTCGATGGCGGTGCACGCCGGCCAAGCCTACGCGCTCTTGGTGGCGGCGATGATTTCGGTCAGCCTGATGCCGAAGCGCGACGGGTCGCTTTCGAGCACGGTGATCTCGCCGCGGGCGATCTTGCGGCCGTTGACCACCACGTCGACAGGCTCGCCGATACGCCGGTTGAGCGCCACGGTCGAACCCTTCTGCAGCGCCATCAGCTCGGACACCGGCATCTCGGTGCTGCCGAGGATGATCTGCACGTCGACCGGAATGGCCATGATGATGCTGGAATTGGCGCCGCCGGAAGCCGCCCTGTAGGCAACGTCCGGGCGCTTCTCCTCTTCCTTGAGGACGCCGCGCAGCTCCTCGATGGCGCGATCGAGCTGCTCGTCCGGCTGATCGGGTTCGGCTTCCACCTTCGTCTTTGCCATGCGTCGTCTCCAAAAAGGTCAGGCCACCCGGCGTCAGCCCGGCATCAGCCCGTCGATGAAATCCTGTCCGGCATCGTAGGGATGCCGGACGCGGACGGTGTAATTCTGGCCGAGCTTGCCGAACTCGCAGACGAACAGCGTCTTGTCGCGCGCGCTGAGCCGCGC
>NZ_RZSG01000391.1:0-5500 GCF_003997725.1 Mesorhizobium sp. M4A.F.Ca.ET.050.02.1.1 | reverse complement strand
TCGGCAGGCTGTCCAGCAGGTTCCAGATTGGCAGGTCGCGCGCGTCGTAGCTCACCGAAACCACGAACTGGCTGCCGTCGATGACGCTGTCCTTGGCGTCGACCGTCAGCTTGTGCGCGTCGACGAAGGGATAGCCGGCGACGTCGTGATTGATGAAATCGGTGACCAGGGCCTGCCGCTCGGTCTGGTTCAGCCCGGCTATCGCCGTTCGCGCCGCGTCGGCGGCGATCTGCTGGACCGAATGGCTGGCTCCGAAATAGATGCCATATGCAACCATTCCGAGCAGAAGCAGGATGAAAAGCGGCGCCAGCATGGCGAATTCGACCGCCGTTGTCCCGACGGCATCAGCCCGGAAACGAGACCACGAAACATGGCTTTTTGGGTCCTGCAGCATAGTGCGGAGCATGCCAAATCCGCACTGCAAAAACAGAAAACGGATGGAGCAACCGCTAGGTGCAGCAAGTTGAACGTCATGTTTTTGCTTAAGTTGCCGCTGTTTTAGCGATTGCGCGCTAACTTAGCGTCAAGCGTGCACACAGCACGACTCGGTTGAAATCGGATATCTGTCTGTCTAGTGTCCTGCCACCAGCCGCCGGAAGCGATCGGTGGCACGCCCAAAAGCGACCAAAATTGGTTCAGGGGCGTCAACACGTAAAAGGTGTGGCTGAGGGGCCGCGCCGACAGGGAGAACTTCATGCTGAAAAATGTGCTGAAGGCGACGGTGTTCGCCACGACCATGGCCTTGGCCGCGGGCACCTTCTACACGCCGGCTTTCGCCGAGACCGTTTACAACCGCGGATCCGCCGCCGAGGCGGAGACCGTCGATCCGCACAAGACGTCGACGGTCTACGAAGCCGATATCATACGCGACCTGTTCCAGGGCCTGGTCATGCATGACCAGAAGACGAACCTCATCCCGGGCGCCGCGGAAAGCTGGACCGTGTCCGACGACGGCACTGTCTACACCTTCAAGCTGCGCAAGGACGGCCTCTGGTCGGATGGCAGCCCGGTGACGGCGGACGATTTCGTCTATTCGTTCCATCGGCTGGAAGATCCGGCCACCGCTGCCGAATACGCCTCGATGCTCTATCCGGTGAAGGGCGCTGAGGACTTCAACACCAAGAAAGGCAAGGCAGAGGACATGGGCGTGAAGGCGGTGGACGCCAACACGCTGGAAGTGACGCTGAAGGCGCCGACGCCCTATTTCCTGGAGATGCTGACCCACCAGGCGACCTATCCGGTCAACAAGGCCTCCATAGACAAGCTCGGCGCCGACTGGATCAAGCCGGGCAAGCTGGTTTCCAACGGCGCCTATACGCTGGCCGAATGGGTGCCCAACGACCATCTCAAGCTGGTCAAGAATCCGAAATTCTGGGACGCCGGGACCGTCAAAATGGACGTCGTCAACTACATCCCGACTGAGGATCGCTCGTCTGCGATGAAGCGCTTCGAGGCCGGCGAACTCGACAGTTATGGTGACCTGCCGACCGAACAGCTTGCCGATCTCAAGACCAAATTCGGCGACCAGGTCCGCGTCGGTCCGTATCTCGGCACCTATTATTACGCGATCAAGACCGACAAGGCGCCGTGGGACAATGTCGAGCTGCGCAACGCCATCTCGATGGCAATCGATCGCGACTTCCTCGCCGAGAAAGTCTGGCAGAACTCGATGCTGCCCGGCTATTCGATGGTGCCTCCGGGCATCGAGGGATACACGCCGGCAGTGGCCAAATACGCCGACATGCCGCAGATCGACCGCGAGGACGCTGCCAAGAAGATCCTCGAGAAACTCGGCTACACGCCCGAGCATCCGTTGAAGATGGAGATCCGCTACAACACCTCGGAGAACCACAAGAACACGGCGGTCGCCATCCAGGAGCAGCTGAAGCCGCTCGGCGTCGAGGTGACGCTGCTCAACACCGACACCAAGACCCATTACGGCTTCCTCGAGCAGAAGGGTAACTACGACGTCGCCCGCGCCGCCTGGATCGCCGACTATAAGGATCCGGAGACCTTCCTCGGCATCTCGCGCAAGGCGAGCGGCAACAACTACTCCAACTACAACAGCCCGGCCTATGAGGCTGCGATGGACAAGGCAGCCGCCGCCGGCGGCAAGCCCGAGGAACGCATGAAGGAGCTGGCCGAGGCGGAGCGCGTCCTCGTCGACGACGTTGGCCAGATCCCGCTTCTCTACTACAGCTTCCACGACATCGTTTCCTCGAAGCTGCATGGCTTCGACGACAATGTGATGGATATCCATCCGTCCCGCTTCATCTCCAAGGACTGACAAGAAACCTTGGCCGTGCCGCCGCTCCCATTTGGGCAGCGGCGGCCGCGGTCTGTCGTCGTACCGGGCCGAAAGTCGGGTTGGATTTTCGGGAATGCCGGTGCGAAGATCAGATACGCCAGCGTTATGGGTCTTCGTTTGGAGAGCTGTCACCCTGGCTGAAGCGGGGCGCCGATGCTGCGTTATGTCTTCCGGCGGTTGTTGACCGCCATCCCGACGCTATTCGTCATCGTGACGGTGGCGTTCTTCCTTATCCGTGTCGCGCCGGGCGGCCCGTTCAACCAGGAGCGGGGCCTGAGTCCGGAAATAAGGGCCAATCTGGAAGCGCAGTTCGGCCTGGGCGATCCGCTCTGGCTGCAATATGTCCACTATCTCGGTAATCTTTTGCGCGGCAATTTCGGCCCGAGCTACAATATGCCGGATTTCACCGTCACCGAACTGTTCGCCAAGGGGCTGCCTATCTCGGTCCAGCTCGGTTCCTCGGCGCTGCTGCTGGCCTTGCTGCTCGGCAGCGTGCTCGGCACCGTCGCCGCGCTCAACCAGAACAAGCTTGGCGACTATGCCGTGATCGCGCTGGCGACGGCCGGCAGCACGATTCCAACTTTCGTCATCGCGCCGGTGATCCAGCTCCTGTTCGGCCTGACCTGGAAGCTCTTGCCGATCGGCGGCTGGGGCGACGGCGCCCTGATCAACAAGGTCGGCCCGGTGCTGACACTGGCGCTGCCGCAGATCGCGATCGTCGCCCGGCTGATGCGCGGCTCGATGATCGAGAGCTTGCGGTCCCATCACATCCGCACCGCCCGCGCGCTCGGCCTGTCCGACTGGTCGGTGGTGGTCAAGCATGCGCTGCGCGGCGCGATCCTGCCGATCGTCTCCTTCACCGGCCCGGCGGCGGCGGCGCTGCTCACCGGCTCCGTCATCGTCGAGACCATCTTTTCCATTCCAGGCGTCGGCCGCTACTTCGTCGATGCCGCTCTGAACCGCGACTACACGCTGGTCATGGGAACGGTGGTGGTGATCGCCATCTTCACCATCGTCTTCAACCTGATCGTCGATGTCATGTACGCGGTCGTCGACCCAAGGGTGCGCTATGACTGATATCGCAGCCCCGGCCCCGGCCGTCGTTGGCCGCTCGCTCTGGGGCGATGCCTGGGCGCGCCTCAAGGCCAACCGCGCCGCCATGTTCAGCCTCTATTATCTTGCCTTCATTGCGCTGATCAGCGTGTTTGGCCCATCCCTGGTGCCGCACGAATACACCACGATCTACGGCGACTATGTGCGCACGCCGCCGAGCCTTTCGGCCTACCCGAAGCCTGACATGATCCAGACCGCGCTTACCGACGCCATCAAGCGGATGCGCGTCGACATCAAGGAATGGCACCAGGACGGCAGCCGCGTCATCGTCACCGTCACCTCGACCAAGCCGATCGACGACCGCAACATCCGCTATCTCGACCGCTCAGACGCTTTCGACGGCACCAAGATCGAGAGCAAGTCGCCGGATGGTCTCGAAGCGACGATGAGCGCGTCGATCAAGCAGCAGTATTTCCTGTTTGGCACCGACAACACCGGCCGCGATCTGCTGTCGCGCACGCTGATGGCCGGGCGCATATCGCTGGCCATCGGCCTGCTTGCCGGCGTCGTGGCGGTGGTGATCGGCGTGCTCTACGGCGCCGCGGCCGGCTTTGCCGGCGGCAGGGTCGACGAGGTGATGATGCGCATCGTCGACGTGCTCTATTCGCTGCCCTTCATCTTCTTCGTCATCATGCTGGTGGTGTTCTTCGGCCGCAACTTCGTGCTGATGTTCCTGGCCGTGGGCGCCGTGCTGTGGCTCGACATGGCACGCATCGTGCGCGGCCAGGCGCTGTCGATCCGGCGGCAGGAATATGTTCAGGCGGCCGAAGCCATGGGTGTCGGCCAGCGCGGCATCCTGATGCGCCACGTCATCCCCAACCTGCTCGGCCCCGTGGTGATCTACATGACGCTGCTGGTGCCGCAGGTCATCATCCTGGAAAGCTTCCTGTCCTTCCTCGGTCTGGGCGTGCAGGAGCCGATGACCAGCTGGGGTGTGCTGATCTCGGTAGGCGCCAAGAACATCGGCAGCGCCAATTGGCTGCTTCTGTTCCCGGCCTTCTTCCTCGTCTCGACATTGTTCGCGCTGAATTTCGTTGGCGACGGCCTGCGCGACGCGCTCGACCCCAAGGACCGCTGAGATGGCCGCTGCCGAAACGATCCTCGACGTCAAGGACCTTCGCGTCCGCTTCCGCACCCTCGACGGTGCCGTTGAGGCGGTGAAGGGCATCAACATCAACGTCAAGGCCGGCGAGACCGTCGCGGTGGTCGGCGAATCCGGTTCAGGCAAGAGCCAGACGATGATGGCGGCGATGAGCCTGCTCGCCTCCAACGGCGAGGCGACCGGCGCCGTCGACTATCGCGGCCGCAACCTTTTGACGATGAGCAAGAGCGAACTCAACAAGGTGCGCGGCCGCAAGATCAGCATGATCTTCCAGGAGCCGATGACTTCGCTCGATCCGCTCTATTCGATCGGCAACCAGCTGATCGAGCCAATCCGCAGGCATCGCGGGCTGGGTGTCGCGGAGGCCCGCGAGGAGGCGCTGAAGCTGCTCAGGCTGGTGCACATTCCCGATCCCGAGCGGCGGATGAAATCCTATCCGCACGAAATGTCGGGCGGTCAGCGCCAGCGTGTCATGATCGCCATGGCTTTAGCCAACGACCCCGACATCCTAATCGCCGACGAGCCGACGACGGCGCTCGACGTCACCATCCAGGCGCAGATCCTGATGCTGCTCGCCGAGCTGCAGCGCAAGCTCGGCATGGCCATCGTCTTCATCACCCACGACCTCGGCATCGTCAGGCGCTTCGCCGACCGCGTCTACGTCATGCGCCAGGGCGAGGTGGTGGAGGAGGGCGAGGCCGAAGCGCTCTTCGCCAACCCGCAGCACGCCTACACCAAGATGCTGCTGGCCGCCGAGCCGACCGGCACCAAGGCGCCACCACCGGCCGGTGCCCCGGTGCTGCTCGAGGGCAGGAATGTCGAAGTGGTGTTCAGGATCGGCGGCGGCTTCCTCGCCGGCGAGCCGCTGATGCTGCGCGCCGTCGACAACATCTCGATCCGCCTGAAGCGCAACCAGACGATCGGCATCGTCGGTGAATCCGGTTCCGGCAAGTCGACGCTCGGCCGCGCGCTGCTCA
>NZ_RZSG01000390.1:0-5505 GCF_003997725.1 Mesorhizobium sp. M4A.F.Ca.ET.050.02.1.1 | reverse complement strand
GCATTGACATATGTGGTTGGTTTCATTACCTGAAATCTTCCCTTCGAGAAAAGGCCAGAAGTCCGGCGCCTATCAACGCTGCTTCCGACCGTAATGTTGTTCGCACGACCGCCGGCGTGTGCTCGGGCAACGTGATTACGTGCGCCAAAACTTCCGTTGCCAACTTGGTGATATCTAGGCTGTCGGCCACCCCACCACCTATGACGATCATGTCCAGGTCGAGCAGATTGATCGCATGTGAAAGCGCGAGGCCGATATGGAAATGCACCGCGTCAACGATCTCTACTGCTCGCGTGTCTCCATTGCTGGCCAATTCGAACACCTCGCGCGCACCGGTAACGTCAAGTCCGCGTTTAATAGCCGCCTCACGAATTGCGGTCCCGGAGGCCACCGCCTGAAGACAGCCGGTATGGCCGCAGCCACAGCGTGGTCCGGGAACGGCGACGGCCATGTGGCCAATTTCACCAGCTAGCGAGCGAGGGCCCTCGAACAAACGTCCATTCAATACCAGCGCACCGCCAATGCCGGTGGAGACCGTGATCCACAAGTAGTTCGAACAATTCCTCGCGACGCCAAAGCGTTGCTCTGCGATTGCACAGACGTTCACGTCATTTTCAATCGATACGGGAAGCCCCACGGCCTCCGACAGCATTGCCGCGAAGGGCACATCGCGCCAGCCCTGCGTCGGCGCGAAGCGAAGTACGCCGGTTGCCCTGTCGGCTAGGCCTGGCACCGTGGCGCCTATCCCGGCCAGCGAGTCTAGGTTGAGCCCCACACGCCTCGACAGTGCCCTGAGCGCATTGGTCGCAGACATGGCAACTTCAGCTGGTCCACCCTCGGGAGTGGCGAACTGAGTACTCGCGAGGACCCGTCCCGTAGTATCGATAAAGCCGACTGCGAGCTTCGTACCGCCAAAGTCAATTGCCGCAGCGATTGTCAAAGGTGACGCTTCAGGCTGCATCGTGCTGCAGCGTTGCTTCGCGCTCTGCCTCCAGCAGGCCGATCCAGGCCTTCATGTAGAGGTGGTGGTAGTTCCAGTACATTGCGCTAATGAGATTGCCGTCGATGCAGAACGGTGCATCTTCATAGATCCCGCCACAGATCTCTAGGTCAAACCGACATTTTGGAACACAGCTCATTCTGCGTCCCTTAACGCAGCCTGCCCTCGCCGGAATTTCGACCCCATGGCAAACGCTAGCAATCGGCTTGTTCTTCTCAAAGAAATATTGGGTGACGCGGATGAGGTCAGGATCTTCCCGGATGTACTCGGGCGCTCGACCGCCGCTGAAGAAGATTCCGGCATACTCTGCAGGATCAATGTCGCGGAATGCAATTTCTGCATCGATCTTATAGCCCTCCCACTCCCGCGTAATGTCCCATCCGGCGGTATGTTCGTGCATGACCATGTTGTAGCGACGTCGTTCTGGACCGGTCACGACGGCTTGAAACCCCTCCTCCTGTACTCGCAGGAAAGGGTAAAGCGTGTCGACCGTTTCGGTAGCATCGCCAACGACGATCAGAACCTTCTGTGGCATGCTGCCCTCCTTGTGTTATGCGAACGTTGTTCCATTTATAGCCATTTTGCGGATGTGTCAACGAGGGCTCCGTACAGGTAGCGGGATTTTAAAAAGCCATAATTTTGGTCACCACAGGCGCCCCGTACGTTAATCAGAGCGCAGTGATTTTCTTCCGAACAAGGCCCGTAAAAAAGAGAGATATTTGGGACGACGATCTGCTAAAGCGCGTCGTCTGCGCGTATGCCAGGTGAATGCGACGATCACATCCTTCCATGCGGACAAATTCCGACGATCCGGCGGGCATAGGTGTCTATGAAGAAGTCGACATAAACCAAGCCGGTCCAGCTCGCGAGTGGAGTAAGAAGCGCAGATGCGCTTCTCCTCCCCGAACCGTACGTGCACCTTTCAGCGCATACGGCTCTCTATTCAAGCTTGGCCCATGGCCATAGCAACATCATGGTAGTTCGACGTGACGGTGCTGCGGTTCTCGATCCGGAAGATGTATGGATT
Organism: Mesorhizobium sp. M4A.F.Ca.ET.050.02.1.1; assembly: GCF_003997725.1. Taxonomy (NCBI): domain Bacteria; kingdom Pseudomonadati; phylum Pseudomonadota; class Alphaproteobacteria; order Hyphomicrobiales; family Phyllobacteriaceae; genus Mesorhizobium; species Mesorhizobium sp. M4A.F.Ca.ET.050.02.1.1. The sequence goes on along the minus strand of NZ_RZSG01000390.1, from coordinate 3,478 downwards.
CTCCTCCGGATTACGCCACCGGAATTGCGCCTTCGGGCTTGAGACAAGCCTTTGCAGCGCTTTGTCGACGGGGTCCCCGCGTTCATTCCGACCAAACACGAGCCAGGTTTCGTCTTGCCCGGTTCCGGGACCCTGAACCATTTCCGCATCAAGGGCTTGATGCGGGATCGGTACTTGTGTCCCAGCCAATGCGCCATTTTCCAGAACACGACATGGTCGATGCGCCGGAATACGTACGCCGTGAAGTCGGTGAACTTGTAGAACGCCGCCCATCCCACCAACTGGCGGTAGCTTGTGATGAACCGTGTCGAAGTAGCTTGCCAGATCACCTTCGATGATCCACCGGCCCCTCGTCGTATCGGCTCCATTGTAGCTGTATCCTTACGGTGCGGACGGCATGATGCACGCTTCGTTCCGGCCGGAAGCCATAGGATAGACGATGGAAATCGCTCTTCCCAGATCGGCTCCATGGCCATCAGCATGGCGCGTTGAACGATGCGGTCCGTCAGGGTCGGAATACCTAGTGGTCGTAGCTTGCCGTTGGATTTCGGGATATAGACGCGCTTGACCGGCTGGGGGCGATAGCTCTCCTCCTGCAGGCTTGTCCGCAGGTCGTCCAGATGCTGATCCAGTTTGATCTGCAGGCGTTGCTTGTCCATTCCGTCGATGCCTGGTGTTCGAAGAAGCCGATCAAACCATCGGTCCGGATCGCTCTCGGCCCATGTTGCGAGCTTGTGCTGCATTTCGCTGATTATCAAAGGTCTTCACCTTCGCTTGGTCAGATAGTTTGCACTTCAAGCAGTTTGAACTGATCCCCTTCGCCATGTGGCAGGCTTTCCCTGCCGCGGACTGCTACGAGAACTCCGCCAACATGATGGACATCAGGGTCAACTCCCTTGCGACGCGATACTTCGTTGTCATTCCATCATGCCTTCCCTCGTTCATATGCTGGACGTCAGCGTATTGGTGAGGCTGCCGGTCGCAGTCTTTTCCCTTGCTTTCCGCAAGTCGATGCCGATGCCATGGTCTGGCTGCATTCTCCCCATAGCTGTCACGGACAGCCTACGTTTGCGTCCGTGTCGGGATGACGCTGGCTTCCATCTCAGGCGTCATCATCAGCATTTCGCCGTTAAGCCGTGTAGGCGAAGGCGACATTCCAGCCCTCAGATGCGGGTTAACCGGTTCGTGTTCCTCAACCTTCCAATACTTCAGCCTTGAGGACCATCTCGGCGTAACGGCTTCGCCCTCAATCCCCTTTACCTTCGGGCTACGTCACCCTGCCAGTTGACGGCAGGTCACCGCCACTTGGGCTCATGCCCCTCACAGCAGGGGAAGGCAAAACTTCGCATCCTCCTTTCTCTTTGCATTCCAGTCATATGCCTCCCCGATTTGGGGCGAGGCGCACCGTAGGTGAAGTCGCAGCGCCAGAGCATGTTCGGCTCGGTGCATAGAAACGGCGATTGACATGAGCCCGAAGGACATGGTGGCCGCTTAGTCGCTCACCGTGGTGCGGATCGGCTTGGCACGGATGATGCCGTCGAGGCCGATGGCCTTCAAGGCGCGCAACGGTGCAGCGGGCGACATCGAAGCCCTGTTGCGACTGCCGCCACATCTTACGAACGCCGTAGAGCGGAAACTCGCATCGAACACGCGTCGGACCCCATCCTTCAAAGCCTCCGCTTTGCCCAAGCGGACAGCCGGGAGGGATCGATGCGCCTGGCGACATGGTCGTGGTAGGTCGACGGGACGATTGGCAGCATCTCGCAGATCGGCTCGACCCCATGCGCCTCGCACTGATCGTCAATCAAGGCGATCATGGCTTGAACCGGCGGTCCAGCTTCGCCTGGCCAATGGTGCCGGGATCGCCGCCCGGGCGAGACCGGGCAGCCCCGTCCGTGGCAACTTCTATGCTAAGTTCAAAAGGGATCTGGTGGGTCGCATAGAAGAGATCCGGCCGGACGCCATTTGCCTTATAATCTGTGAGCAGTGGCCACCAGCCTTATACTTGATTGTGAATAAGATCTGGGACGACCCGTGCTTGCTTTCCGTCCTATGCCTATGCGTCGACGCCCAGGAACGGCTGATTGAGGTCATTGAAACCGGTGTCTACCGCCGTCTGGGCGACAATGATAGGGGGCGGTTCGAAGGTCACCTGATCCTGACATCGACGCGGCCGCTCTCTGAGCTCGGCTCCACTGGATGTCTCGTCCCTTCGCTGGATTCGCGCCCTCGCCCGCGGACACGTCTTCCTTCCTAATTTGCGCGATCGCCTCGAAGACCTTCCCCTGCTTGCCGAGCAGTTCCTGCAGGCACTCAGAAAGGATCGTCGCAGCCGAAAGTTGTCGGTGGATCACTCGGCCTATCGTGTTCTCATGACCCGGAGAACATCCGCGAGCTGCGTTCCGTGCTCGAAAGCGCGGCCATTCGCTGCGAAGGTGATTGGATTAAAGCCGAGCATCTCCCGCCGCTCAGTGACGGCCACGCGACGTCAAAGCATCCCGAAGATGAGCGGGAATGGATACTCGACGCACTTCAGCGGCATCGTTTCCGCCGTGGTCAGACTGCGCGCTATCTCGGTATTTCGCGCAAAACGCTGTACAACAAGATGCAATCGTATGGCTTGCCATTGCGGCGACGAATAAAGGGATAGGCGGGCAACCGACAAGATTGATATTATTAAGGGAGCGCACCCGCGAGGATCCGCCTGTGCAACCGCGTCGATTCTGATCTGGGGCCTCCATAACTGACGTCCCAACGTGCGCTTTTGGCCTTCCCTCCTTGGCAGAAATAACGGACCATGGTTCTATTATTAAGCGTCCAGCTTCTTTCTGGGGGCGACTTGGAACGCCTTTGGGGCCTAAACAGGAACAATCACGGTGAATGAGCTACTCTCAAACGCCGCTTCATATCTCATCGACAGAAGGCGCGATCCCAATGCGCTTGCGGTACGCCTCTCCGGCTTAGATTTACCGCAAGAGGCATACGAAGTCCAAGATCGCATCGCGGCTCTTCTAGGAGCAAAACAGGTTGGCTGGAAAGCAAGTCTGTTATCGGACGGCACTGTACTCTCTGCCCCTATTTTCGACTGCGACACATTTCTCTCAGGTGACGTTCTTGCGATTGAAGGGCGAATGCGGGATGGCGTGGAGTGTGAATTGGCGTTTTTCGTCAACTGTGATTTGGAAACGCGCCCGGTAGGCGGTTACACGAGGTCGGATGTGAAGCCGTGTATCGGCGCCGTTGCGGCAGCATTCGAGATGCTGAACAGCAGATTAATTGATTAATACCAAGAGTCATGGAGTTTGACCGACGTGCGCCCACTGCCGCATTCCGATTGATGTGATGGTTTCGGGCGCAGCGAGGAGCTTTCTGCCAAGCATCGCAAGCGGCGTCGATGATGGCGTCGTAGTCGTCGAAGACGCGGTTCGAGAGCCAATTCTGCCGCAGATATTGCCAGACGTTTTCGACTGGGTTGAGT
>NZ_RZSG01000038.1:7000-20259 GCF_003997725.1 Mesorhizobium sp. M4A.F.Ca.ET.050.02.1.1 | reverse complement strand
CTTCAGGCGATACCGACTGGTAGGACGTCATGACGATCCGGCTCCGGCTGACGCCAGCCGCGACTTCGCCAGGCTTGCCATCGCAGCCGGCGTCAGCCGGAGCCGGATCGTCATGACGTCCTACCAGTCGGTATCGCCTGAAGCGTCCGCGCCGGTGCGCGTCGCCTACGTCTCGATCAAGGCCCAGACCGACAAATGCGGACGCTGGCCCGAAGACCTGCTTCAGACGTCGGAAAACAAGCACTATGCCGACTATGGCTGCTCGTATCAGAACAACCTCGCCGCTCAGATGGCCAATCCGGCCGATCTGCTAGGGCCGCGCAAGCAATCCGACATCGATGCCGAAAACCGCAGCAAGGTGATCGACATCTATCGCAGCAGAGGCATTTCGGACGAGTTCCTCGGCAACTCGGAAGTGACCTACTAGCGGCGCAAGTCAGGGAGAGAGCATGACGATGAGCAATCTTGCCTATGACGCGCCACTGGATGGTGGCGATACCTCGCAACAGGACATCGCCGCGATGCAGGCCTTGCGGCCGGTCCCGCGCATCTCGATCCAGGCTTTTTGCGAAACCGAGGGCGTCGCCAGTCCGGTCCGCCTCGCCGGCGAGGACCGGCGCATGGCGAAGGCCCATCTGAAGGTTCATATGGGCGGCATCGCCACCGCGATCGAGTTCTACCAGTCGGCGCCGACGCCCAACCTGATCCTGCTCGAATCCCGCAGCGAGCCCAAGCAACTGCTGGAGCAGCTGGCGCAGCTTTCCGAATATTGTGATCCGTCCTCGAAGGTCGTGGTGATCGGCCACTACAACGACGTCGGCCTCTATCGCGAGCTCATCCGCTCCGGCATTTCCGAATACGTCATCGCACCGGTGTCGATGACCGACATCGTCAGCGTGGTTTCGTCGATCTTCGTCGATCCGGAGGCCGAGCCGATCGGCCGCTCGATCGCCTTCATCGGCGCCAAGGGCGGCGTCGGCTCCTCGACCATCGCCCACAATGTCGCCTGGGCGATGTCGTCGCTGTTCAAGTCCGAAGTGGTCGTGGCCGATCTCGATCTTGCCTTCGGAACGGCCAACATCAATTTCGACCAGGATCCGGCGCAAGGCATCGCAGAGGCGGTGTTTTCGCCCGAGCGCGTCGACGAGGTCTATCTCGACCGGTTGCTTGCGCAATGCGCAGAACACCTGTCGCTGCTTGCGGCCCCATCCACGCTCGAGCGGGTCTACGACTTCGATTCCGACGCCTTCTCGCAGCTTATCGACACGGCCCAGCGCAGCGCGCCGCTCCTGGTCCTAGATGTCCCGCATGTCTGGACGGGATGGGCCAAGAGCATCCTCATCAAGGCGGATGAGGTCGTCATCACCGCGACGCCGGAACTGGCCAATCTGCGCAACACCAAGAACATGGTGGACATGCTGAAAAGGCTGCGTCCGAACGATCCGCCGCCAAGGCTCGTCATCAATCAGGCGGGCGTGCCGAAGCGTCCCGAGATCGGGCCGTCGGATTTTGCCGAGCCGCTCGGCATCACGCCGATGGCGGTCATCCAGTTCGAACCGCTGCTCTTTGGCAACGCGGCCAACAACGGGCGCATGCTGGGCGAGATGGATGCCAAGAGCCCGATCGTAGGCATCATCGACGAGATCGCGCATGTGCTGACCGGACGCAGCGAAATCAAGACCAAGAAGAAGGCGGGTCTCGGCTCGCTTCTCGGCAAGCTCTCGCGCAACAAGAAATGACGCTCAGGCGGCGGAATTGGTAGTCGATCATGTTTGGTAAGAGAGGCTCTGACGACGGCAACCGGTTCAAGCCGGAATTCCGCCAGCCGGCACCGGGGCCGGCGGCGCCTGGATCCGCGGACGCCGCGGTTCTTGCGCGGCCCGCCGCGCCGCCGCAGGCCGGAGAGCCGGCCGCTCAGCCCGCCCGCCGCCCGGTCGAGCCGCCGCCGCCGCCGCTGGCGCCGGAGCCGAAGAAGGTCCAGCGCGAGCGCAGCGAGACCTACTACGACACCAAGAGCCAGGTCTTTTCCGCCCTCATCGACACGATCGACCTGTCGCAGCTCGCCAAGCTCGATCCCGAAAGCGCGCGCGAGGAAATCCGCGACATCGTCAACGACATCATCGCGATCAAGAATTTCGCGATGTCGATCGCCGAGCAGGAGCAATTGCTCGAGGATATCTGCAACGATGTGCTCGGCTACGGGCCGCTGGAGCCGCTGCTTGCCCGTGACGACATCGCCGACATCATGGTCAACGGCTCCAAGAACGTCTACATCGAAGTCAACGGCAAGGTCGAACAGACCGGCATACGCTTCCGCGACAATCAGCAGCTCCTCAATATCTGCCAGCGCATCGTCAGCCAGGTTGGCCGCCGGGTCGACGAATCGAGCCCGATCTGCGACGCCCGCCTTCCCGACGGTTCCCGCGTCAACGTCATCGCGCCGCCGCTCTCCATCGACGGCACCGCCCTCACCATCCGCAAGTTCAAGAAGGACAAGCTGACGCTCGACCAGCTGGTCAAGTTCGGCGCGATCTCGCCGCAGGGCGCCGAGGTCCTCAAGATCATCGGCCGAGTCCGCTGCAATGTCGTCATCTCGGGCGGCACCGGCTCAGGCAAGACGACCCTGCTCAACTGCCTGACCAACTACATCGACCGCGAGGAGCGCGTCATCACCTGCGAGGACTCCGCCGAACTGCAGCTGCAACAGCCGCATGTGGTTCGCCTCGAAACCCGTCCGCCCAATCTCGAGGGCGAGGGCGAGGTGACGATGCGCGACCTGGTCAAGAACTGCCTGCGCATGCGGCCCGAGCGGATCATCGTCGGCGAAGTGCGCGGACCGGAAGTGTTCGACCTGTTGCAGGCGATGAACACCGGCCACGACGGTTCGATGGGAACGATCCACTCCAACAGCCCACGCGAGTGCCTGAACCGTATCGAATCGATGATCGCGATGGGCGGTTATTCGCTGCCGCAGAAGACCGTGCGCGAGATCGTCGTCGGCTCGGTCGACGTGATCATCCAGGCGGCCCGCCTGCGCGACGGCTCGCGCCGCATCACCCACATCACCGAAGTGATCGGCATGGAAGGCGACGTCATCATCACGCAGGACCTCATCCTCTACAACATCAAGGGTGAGGACGCGGGCGGCCGGCTGATCGGCGAGCATGTGTCGACCGGTATCGGCCGTCCACATTTCTGGGATCGCGCCCGTTATTATGGCGAGGAGCAGCGCCTCGCGACCGCGCTCGAGGCTATGGAGAAAAACGCTGGCTGACGCATTTGGAGGCGTAGGGGCTCTGGTCGATGTTCGGAATTGACAGCACCGTACTTGCGTTTGTCGTGCTGGCTGGCTTCAGCGCCGGCGCGGTCGCCTATGCTTTCCTGTTCACCCGTATCAGCAACGAGAAGCAGGTCGGCAAGCGGCTTGAGACCATCAAGACGGCTGAAACCGACCGGTCGATCGTCAAGGCTTCGCGCGACCGCGCCGCCGAGGCGGTAAAGCGGCGAAAGTCCCTCCAGGATACGCTGAAGCAGCTCGACGAAAAGCAGAGATCCAACGATCGCATCGTCAAGAAGCCGCCGCTCAAGGTGCAGATCCGCCAGGCCGGCATGCAGGTCTCCATCGAGCGCTTCTATATCTACTCGGCGATCTGCGGCATCGCCCTCATGGTGCTCGCCTACGTGGCCGGCGCGCCCCTTCTGGTGCTGCCGGGCGCATTGCTGGCCGGCGCGTTCGGCTTGCCGCGCTGGTTCGTCTCGTTCCGCCGCAGCCGCCGGGTCAAGGCATTCCTCAACGAGTTTCCGAACGCACTCGACATCATCGTGCGCGCGGTCAAGTCAGGCCTGCCACTCAACGATGCCATCCGTCTGATCGCCAACGAGTCTCCGGAGCCGGTCAGGACCGAGTTTCGCCGCATCATCGATTCGCAGCAGATGGGCATGTCGATCCCCGACGCCACCATCCGCATGTCCGAAACCATGCCGTGCGCGGAGGCGGGCTTCTTCGGCATCGTCATCCAGATCCAGTCACAGGCGGGCGGCAACCTCTCCGAGGCGCTTGGCAACCTCTCGCGCGTGCTGCGCGACCGCAAGAAGATGAAGGCCAAGGTGCAGGCGCTGTCGATGGAGGCGAAGGCATCGGCCGTCATCATCGGCGCCCTGCCTTTCGTCGTCGCCTTCCTCGTCTACCTGTCGAGCCCGAACTACATCATGCCGCTGTTCACCACCAGCACGGGCAACCTGATCATCGGCTGTTCGCTGGTCTGGATGTCGATCGGCATCCTGGTGATGCGTAAGATGATGAACTTCGAAGTCTAGGGGGCGTCAGTGACAGACCAGGTCGTCAAATCCCTCACCGACCCCGGCTTTCTGATCGCCTTGCTGGTCGGCATCGCGGTGTTCGCGACGGTCTTCACGCTCTTGCCGGCGCTTGGCGGCAACCAGCTTAAGTCGCGCATGAAATCGGTGGCGCTGGAGCGCGAGGAACTGCGCGCCAAGCAGCGCGCACGGCTGGCCAACGAAGCCGATCGCCGCCGCAAGGGCCTGCGCGAAGAGCAGTCGATCGGCATGCGCAACATCGTCGATCGGCTGGACCTGAGGCGCGCGCTGGCCGATGAAGGCACGCTGCAGAAGCTCAAAGTGGCCGGGTTTCGCGGCCAGAATCCGCTGACGCGCTTCCTGTTCTTCCGCCTGGTCCTGCCCTTCGTCGGTTTCGCGCTCGCGGCCGTCTACCTGTTCGTGCTCGGCGGCCTGCCCCAGCAGCCACCCTTCATCAAGCTGTTTGTCTGCGTTGTGGTTGCCTATGGCGGCTTCTATGCGCCGATCCTTTACGTCAACAACCGCGCCACCAAGCGCAAGCAGTCGATCCAGATAGCGTGGCCGGACGCGCTGGATCTGATGCTGATCTGCGTTGAGTCGGGCATGTCCGTGGAAGCAGCGCTGCGCAAGGTCGCCGACGAGATCGGCGGTCAGTCGGTGGCGCTCGCGGAAGAGTTCGTGCTCACCAACGCCGAGCTCTCCTATCTGCAGGAGCGCAAGGTGGCCTACGAGAACCTTGCCAGCCGCACCGGCCTGGAATCGGTCAAGTCGGTGTCGCAGGCGCTGGTCCAGGCCGAGCGCTACGGCACGCCGGTCGCGCATGCGCTGCGCGTGCTGGCCTCGGAAAGCCGCGACATGCGCATGAACGCGGCGGAGAAGAAGGCAGCCGCCCTGCCGCCCAAGCTCACCGTGCCGATGATCCTGTTCTTCCTGCCGGTGCTGTTCGCCATCATCCTGGGGCCGGCCGGCATCCAGGTCAGCCAGCGCGGCATCTTCGGCGATCAGCACAATTCAAGCAGTCAGTAGGGCAGCGACACCCGGAAGCTGACGAAAAAGGCTGCGCTTGACGCCGGCAATGGCCGCTGGCGTTACTGACCAGCTTTGGTAGATCATTGTCGCGCTGATCGAGAAGAGGGAAGCCGAGAAGCCGGCTGCATGCAGGCCATACATGAAACGGATAGCCAATGATTGTGAGGATAGCGGAACTGGAGATCGACGCCGACTGCCTCGACGCCTACGCCGCTCTCATCTCTGAAGAGACGGAAGCCTCTGTGAGGCTAGAGTCTGGGGTGCTTTTTCTATTCGCGGTGTCGGTCAGAGAAAGCCCGCATATCGTCCGCGTCATTGAAGGTTATGCCGATCAGGCGGCTTATGAAGCGCACCTGACCACGCCACATTTTCTCAAATACAAGGCCGAGACCGCCGGTATGGTGAAGTCCCTCCGTCTGATCGAAACCGATCCGATCTCGCTGAAAGCTAAAACTCAAATTTCAAACTGATCCATTGCCGATGACCTTGAGGAATCGGCTGACGCTGGCGATGCCGTCAGTTGGTCGCGGGCGTGTCTTTTGCCTTGTCCTGGTCCTTCAGCTGGTTCCAGGCGTTCTGCTGGGCGAGCATCTGGCGCAAATAGGCGACATTGGCTTGCGCCTGTTCGGGCGAGAGCTCCTGCGAGGCGATCTTCTCGGCCTCGTCGAAGCGGCCCTGTAGGCCGACGACCAGCGCCAGATTCTGGCGCACGCGACTGTCGGCGTTCGGCTGCTGGGCCGCCGAGCGCATATAGGTCTCGGCGGTGCGCAGGTCGCCTTCCAGCACATAAGACATGCCGAGATTGGACAGGATCGAGGGTTCGTTCGGCTTGAGGTCGAGCGCCTTGCGGTAGTCCTGGCGCGCCTCGTCCCGCTGGCCGAGCTGGTCGAGGATCGCGGCTTCGGCCGACACCAGCCGCCAGTCCGGATATTCAGGCGTCTGCGCGCGGCGCACAGCATCCAGCGCCGGCTCGAACTGCCCGTTGGCGGCGAGCGCCTTGCCGTAGGCGGCGAGCACGTCGCGGTCCTTGGGCAGTGCGATCGCCAGCTTGCGCATCACGGCAAGCGACTGGTCTGCGTCGCCATCCATCTGCAGCGCCGCCGCGTAATTGGTGGCGATCCGCTTGTCGTTGGGGTTCCTGGCATAGGATTCGCCGAGCCTGGCCGTCGCGCTGTGCAGCTCGGAGGCAGACATGGTCTCCAGCGGCCTGCTGTCGGACCGTCCGATGGAGCCGGTCGTGAGCTTGCTGGTACCGCAGCCGGCGACACTTGCCGCGAGTGCAGCCATGAAGACCGTGGTGATCAGCCGCTTGCCCGTGTTCATCAAACCATTGATCAGCATCGGCCTGCGGCCTCCATATGTGTGCGGCCTTGTGTGGCCGTCTTCCCTCCCGAAGAAATATTCTGTTAACCCTAACGGACAGTTAAGAACGCCGAGTCGGACGGCATTAGAGCGGTTCAGCGTTTCATGGAATCGCCGAACCGCTCTAACTATTTGCTTCTTCGCAATTCCGGACGGAAAACCGCTACACACTTTTCCTGGAATTGCTCTAGCGGAGACCATCGAATGCCAGTCGAACTCGTCGAGACGAAATCAGCGACCGCCCTGCCGGTCCACCTGGTCGCGGGCGGCGGCCTTGATGCCGCGGGTCTGGCACCTGCCGTGATTGCCTGGGCCCGGGCCAACGGCTTTTCCGGCGAGGCCGGCAGGACGCTGCCCTTGCCGGGCGAGGACGGCGCGCTTGCCGGCGTCCTGTTCGGCCTTGGCGATGGCGATGGCGCGCTCACCGTTGGTGCCCTGGCGAGAGCCCTGCCGGAAGGTGACTGGCACTTCGCCGTCGAGCCGGCCTGGCCGGACCTTGCGGCGATCGGGCTTGTGCTTGGCGGCTATGCCTTCACCCGCTATGGCAAGAAGCCCGGCAGGCAGCTCCGCTTCGCCCTGCCGGCGGGCGCCGATGCCGCGCATGTCCGCCGCATCGCCGATGGCGTTTTCCTGACCCGCGACCTCGTCAACACGCCAACCAGCGACATGGGACCGGACGAGCTGGAAAAAGCGGCGCGGGTCTTGGCCGCCACGCACCAGGCCCAGGTGTCGGCAATCAACGGCGACGATCTCCTCAAGCAGAACTTCCCGATGATCCACGCGGTCGGCCGCGCCTCCACAAGCGCGCCGCGGCTGATCGACATGCTCTGGGGCCCACCGGAGGCGCCGAAGGTGACGCTGGTCGGCAAGGGCGTCTGCTTCGACACCGGCGGCCTCGACATCAAGCCGTCATCAGGCATGCTGCTGATGAAGAAGGACATGGGCGGCGCCGCCAACGTGCTGGGCCTTGCCTCCATGATTATGGCCGCCAGGCGAAACGTGCGGCTGCGCGTCTTGATCCCGGCGGTCGAGAACTCGATTGCCGGCAACGCCTTCCGGCCGGGCGATGTGCTGACGAGCCGCAAGGGCATCACCGTCGAGATCGGCAACACCGACGCCGAGGGGCGGCTGGTGCTGGCGGATGCGCTGGCGCTGGCCGATGACGAACAGCCCGAGCTGCTCGTCGACATGGCGACGCTGACCGGCGCTGCCCGTGTCGCGCTCGGTCCGGATCTGCCGCCCTTCTACACCGGCGATGAGGTGCTGGCGTCCGAGCTGTCGGCGGCATCGATGGCGGTCGAGGATCCGCTGTGGCGCATGCCCTTGTGGCGGCCCTACGATGCAAAGCTGTCGTCGAAGATCGCCGACATCAACAACGTCACCAACGATGGCTTCGCCGGCTCGGTCACCGCGGCGCTTTTCCTCAAACGCTTCGTCGAGAAGACGCCGCGCTGGGCGCATTTCGACATCTTCGCCTGGAATCCGTCGGATCGCGCGCATGGCATTGCCGGCGGCGAGGCGCAGGGCATTCGCGCGCTGGAGCGGATTATCTCCAGGCGTTTCGGGTGATGCCTTTGGGGCCAAATACGCCGGTACTGAAACGGAACCGAAACAATTTGCCGGCATGCTGGGGCGATGTCGATCTCGATGCGCCCCAGCCAGGCTCTCAGACTGTGGCAGCAGGTGATGCTGTCGCAGGTGCGCGACGGCGCGCCCGATCTCACCATGCGCCAGACGGCGATCCTGTTCACCATCTATCTCGACCCGCCGCCGCATACGGTGCGTGGGCTCGCGGCCCGGCTCAACGTCACCAAGCCGGTCATCACGCGAGCGCTCGACACGATGGGCGCGCTGAAGCTGGTGTCGCGCCACCGCGATGAGCTCGACAAGCGCAACGTCCTGATCAGGCGTACCGTCGAGGGCGCGCTCTTTGTCGAGCGCTTCGGCGATGGTATCATCGCCAGAGCCCATGAACTGCCCATCTGACCGATCGTCCATCTGACCGAGTGCCGATTTGACCGCCAGGGATGCCCGCCTCCACGCCTTCCGTTCCGATCTCGCCGATGCCAGGCTGAAAGGCGAGGTTTCAGCCGAGCGTTTCGTCGCCGGGCTACCGGCGCGGATTTCCGTTCCGGTGGCGGATCTGCGCAAGTCACCGCGCTGGGATGCCGGCGTCAACACGCAGGCCGTGTTCGGCGACGATGTCCTGGTCTTCGAGGAGAGGGAAGGCTGGGCCTGGATCCAGGCCGAGCGCGACGGTTATGTCGGCTATGTCGCCGACACCGTGCTTGGGGCGAGGGATCACGCGCCGACCCATGTCGTCTCGGTGCCGCGCACCTTCCTCTATCCTGGCCCTGACCTGCGCATCCCGGTAAGCGGCCAATTGTCGATGGGCTCGGCGGTGACCGTGACGGGCCCGGCCGAAACGCGCGGCACGCCCTATGCCCTTTTGTCGTCCGGCCAGGCGCTTATCGCGGCCCATCTGCGATCCATAGGCGAAGTTGCGACCGACTATGTTTCGGTTGCGGAGGGTTTTCTCGGCACGCCCTATCTGTGGGGCGGCGTCTCCGGCTTCGGCATCGACTGCTCCGGCCTCGTGCAATTGGCGATGCGCATGACGGGCAAGGACGTGCTGCGCGACTCCGACATGCAGGCGGCATCGATCGGCGAGCCGCTCGATCCGGGACCTGACTTCGCGGGCTTGCGGCGCGGCGACCTCGTCTTCTGGAAGGGCCATGTCGCGATCATGACCGACCCCGACACCATGATCCACGCCAACGGCCACACAATGCTGGTCTCGCGCGAAGGGCTGAAGGAGGCCGTCGAGCGCATCGGCTATCTCTATGGCGGCCCGACGGGGTTTCGGCGGCCCTGACCCTTCCTCTCCCGTAAACGGGGCGAGGAACATTGATCCCCTTTTGTTCCGATTTTTCTTGGCGATCGCGCGCCGTCGCGCTACCTCTGGCGCGTGACAGAGCAGCCGCGCCTTGCCGAACGGAATGCCGCCGTGGTGCTGCCCGAGCCATTCGTCAGATGGTTCGGGCGGAAGGGCTGGTCACCGCGCGCCCATCAGCTTGAACTTTTGGCGCGGGCGCAAGCCGGCCAGTCGGTGCTGCTGATCGCGCCGACCGGCGCCGGCAAGACGCTCGCCGGCTTCATGCCTTCGCTGATCGAACTTGCCAACCGTCCCAGGCGGAAGCCCGGCGAGGCGCATCGCGGCATCCACACGCTCTACATTTCGCCGCTCAAGGCGCTGGCCGTCGACATCGAGCGCAATCTCGGCAAGCCAGTGGAAGAGATCGGGCTTCCCGTCACCATCGAGACGCGCACCGGCGACACGCCTTCGCACAAGCGCCAAAGGCAGAAGCTGGCGCCGCCTGACATCCTGCTGACGACGCCCGAGCAGCTTGCCCTGTTGATCGCCTCGAACGATGCAAGACGCTTCTTCGAGGATTTGCGCTACATCGTGCTCGACGAACTGCATTCGCTGGTCACCTCGAAGCGCGGTCATCTGCTGGCGCTCGGCCTGGCGCGGCTGCGCGCTTTCGTTCCCAATCTGCAGACGATCGGGCTTTCCGCGACCGTCGCCGAGCCCGACGAGTTGCGCCGCTGGCTGGTCGCGCAGAACCCACCCGGCAAGATGGCCGGACTGATCACCGTGGCAGGCGGCGCCAAGCCCGACATCTCCATTCTCGATTCGCAGGAGCGCGTGCCGTGGTCCGGTCATTCGGCCCGCTACGCCATCCCGGAAATCTACGAGGCGATAAAAAGACACCGCACGGCGATTTTGTTCGTCAACACCCGCAGCCAGGCCGAACTGCTGTTCCAGGAGCTGTGGCGGGCAAACGAGGATTCGCTGCCGATCGCGCTGCATCACGGCTCGCTCGATGTCGGCCAGCGCCGGCGTGTCGAGAAGGCGATGGGAGAGAATGCACTACGCGCCATCGTCGCCACCTCGACGCTCGATCTCGGTATCGACTGGGGCGATGTCGATCTGGTCGTGCATGTCGGCGCGCCCAAGGGGGCAAGCCGGCTGGCGCAGCGCATCGGCCGCGCCAACCACCGCATGGATGAGCCGTCCAAGGCGATCCTGATTCCGGCCAACCGTTTCGAGGTGCTGGAATGCCGCGCCGCCCTCGACGCCAACTATCTTGGCGCGCAGGACACGCCGCCGCTGATCAAGGGCGCGCTCGATGTGCTGTCGCAGCATGTGCTGGGCGTGGCCTGCGGCGGACCCTTCGATGCCGGGCATCTATTCGTGGAGGTGAGAAGCGCCGCCCCCTATGCCGCGCTGGAGCGCGAGACCTTCGACCGCGTCATCGATTTCGTCGCTACCGGCGGCTACGCGCTGAAGAATTATGAGCGCTATGCCCGCATCCGCCGGACCAAGGAGGGTCTGTGGCGCGTCTCGCATCCGAGTGTCGCGCAGCAATACCGGCTGAATGTCGGCACCATCGTCGAGATGCCGGAGCTCAATGTCCGCTATGTCCGGCAGGGGCGCGGCATGGCCGGACGCGGCGGGCCGGTGCTTGGCAAGGTCGAGGAGTATTTCGCCGAGACGCTGCGCCCCGGTGACAATTTCCTGTTTGCCGGCAAGGTGCTGCGTTTCGAAGGCATCCGCGAGAACGAATGCGTCGTCTCCAACGGCGCCGGAGCCAACATCATCGTGCCCTCCTATGCCGGCGGCAAATTCCCGCTGTCGACCTACCTGGCCGAGCAGGTGCGCGGCATGCTGGCCGACAGCGATCGCTGGCAGGCCCTGCCGGAGCAGGTCGCCGACTGGCTTCGCCTGCAGAAGGAAAAGTCGGTGCTGCCGAAGCGCGGCGACCTGCTGGTCGAGACCTTTCCGCGCGGCAACCGCCACTACATGGTCGCCTATCCGTTCGGGGGCCGGCTGGCGCACCAGACGCTGGGCATGCTTTTGACACGGCGGCTGGAGCGCGCGCATGCGAGACCGCTCGGCTTCGTCGCCACCGACTATTCGCTTGCCGTCTGGGCGCTGGACGACATGGCGGCTTTGTTCAGGGCGAAGAAGCCGTCACTCGGCCAACTGTTCGACGAGGACATGCTGGGCGACGACCTCGAAGCCTGGTTGAACGACAGCTGGATGCTGAAGCGCACCTTCCGCACCTGCGCGGTTATCGCCGGGCTGATCGAGAAGCGCTTTCCCGGACAGGAAAAGAGCGGCCGGCAGGTGACGGTCTCGGCCGATCTGATCTACGATGTGCTTCGCAGCCACGAGCCGGACCATATCTTGCTGCAGGCGACGCGCACCGATGCCTCCGCCGGCCTGCTCGATGTCAGCAGGCTCGCCGAGATGCTCTCGCGTGTGCGAGGTCGAATCGTGCATAAGCATCTCGACCAGATTTCGCCGCTAGCGATCCCGGTGATGCTGGAGATCGGCAAGGAACCGGTCAATGGCGGTGCCAACGAGACGCTGCTGATGGAAGTCGCCGATCTGGTCGAGGAGGCCATGGGCCGATAAGGACTGGGGACGGAGAGGGATGAATTTTTCGCTGACGCGCGCAACGCTGATCGCCGAGGCCGACCTGATCGGCATCGCCGGCGAGCGCGCCGTCTGCGACCCGCGCGGCGTGCTTTACTTCCCTGACCTGCGGCTGCTCGCGGTATCGGACCTGCATCTGGAAAAAGGCTCTTCCTTCGCCAGGCGAGGCTCGCTGATCCCGCCTTACGATACAGGTGCGACACTGCTCAGGCTGCAGGCGGCGATCGCCGACTACCAGCCGGCGATCGTCATCAGCCTGGGCGACTCTTTCCATGACGGCGGCGGCGCCGAGCGCATGCACGCGAGTTTCCGAGATCGGCTGGAAAGCCTGATGGCGGGCCGTGACTGGTTCTGGATCGCCGGCAACCACGATCCCGACGCGCCGGCCGACCTGCCCGGCGAGACCGTGCGCGAGCTAGCCATCGGCTCGCTGCTCTTCCGGCACGAGCCGTCGAAGGTGCGCGTGGAAGGCGAGATATCAGGCCATCTCCACCCTTGCGCCCGCATCGTCCAGCGCGGCCGCTCGGTGCGGCGGCGCTGCTTCGCCGCCGATGGCGGCCGCATGATCATGCCGGCCTTCGGCGCCTACACCGGCTCGCTCAACGTGCTCGACCGCGCCTATGCAGGCCTGTTCCGTCGCGAGACGCTGATGGCCTACATGCTCGGCGCCGAACGCATCTTCGCCATTTCCCACGCCATGCTGCGTCCAGGCTGAACTGGGAATTGCTCTAAGGAAGCATTACGGTTGCGCCGATCGTCTGCCGCGCTTCTAGCCGGCGATGCGCTTCGGCCACTTTGGCGAGCGGGATCCGGGCGTGCAAGGGTATTTTCACGGCACCGCTCAGCACGACGCTGAAGAGTTCTTCGCTCATGGCGACGACGTCCTCGCGCCTGGCGAGATGATGGAACAACAACGGCCAGGTGGCGAACAGCGAGCCTTTCTGCATCAGCAGCATGATGTCGAACGGCGGGATCGATCCTGACGCCGTGCCGAAGCTGACGAAGGTGCCAAAGGGCCGCAGGCAACCGAGCGAGGCGGGGAAAG
>NZ_RZSG01000038.1:4427-6990 GCF_003997725.1 Mesorhizobium sp. M4A.F.Ca.ET.050.02.1.1 | reverse complement strand
GTCGTAGACGACGTGACAGCCTTCGCCACCAGTGATCTCCCTCACCCGCGCGGCAAAGTCTTCCCTGCCATAGTCGATGACATGGTCGCAGCCACTGGCGCGCGCGAGCTCGGCCTTCTCTGGCGAACCGACCGTGCCGATGACGGTGGCGCCGAGATGCTTAGCCCATTGTGTCAGGATGAGGCCGACGCCGCCCGCCGCGGCCTGCACGAGGATGGTGTGGCCCGCCTCGACGCGAAACGTGCGGCGCAGCAGATATTGCGCCGTCAGCCCCTTCAGCATCATCGCCGCGCCGGTCTCGAAGTCGATGGCGTCGGGCAGATGGACGACAAAATGCGCCGGCACGATGCGTTCCTCGGCATAGGCGCCCAGCGTCTCGACATAGGCGACACGATCGCCGGACGCGAAGCCGCTCACCCCTTCGCCGACGGCGACGATTTCGCCGGCGCCTTCATTGCCCGGCGTGAATGGCAAAGCGGGCGGCGCATATTCGCCGGTGCGGAAATAGATGTCGACGAAGTTTAGGCCGACCGCCCGGTTGCACACGCGGACCTCGCCGGGTCCGGGCTGGCCGATGTCGACATCTTCATAGGCAAGCACATCTGGCCCGCCATGGCGGTGGACGCGGATCGCTTTCATGGATTTCTTCCTTGCGCTGTCTCGTGGCAGGGAGATAGCGCGTGGCGCGATATCATTGTAGGCTGATATCCGTGACATCAGAGTTCAAGGATCATGATATCTGAGCAAATAGGCCTCGACCTTCTTCGCACCTATGTGGCGGTCTGCCGGCAGGGCAGCCTGAGCAGGGTCGCTGCGCAGACCGGCAGAACCCAATCGTCGCTGAGCATGCAGATGCGGCGGCTCGAAGGATTGCTGCAACGGCACCTGTTCCAACGCACCGGCCGCGGTGTCGTGCCAACCGCGGAGGGGGAACTCTTTCTGGGATACGCGACCCGCATCCTGGCTCTGGGCGATGAGGCGGTGGCACGTCTGCGGCCGGCCGGCGTAGGCGGCGGCGTGCGTATCGGCCTCGCCGAGGAGGTCACGACGGCAGCGCTGTCGGCAGCACTCGGGCGGCTTCATCGCACCTATCCCGAGATCAGCCTTGACGTGACGGTCGAGCACAGTGTCGCGCTGGGACGGCTTTGGAGTGAGGATGTGCTGGATGTCATGATCGCCCCGACATCCGTCGTCGCGGCCGATGCCCTGACGACGTGGAACGTCGAACTGCAGTGGGTCTGCGCTCACGACTACGAGCTGGATGCGGGGCGGCCGCTCGATCTCGTCGCCTTTGGCGCAACCTGCCCTTGGCGCAGGCGTATGATCGAGGCGCTGCTTGCCACCGGCAGGGAGCACAGGATCGGCTTGTCGTGCCAGAGCATCACCGGCCTGCAGGCAGCGATCGAGAATGGGCTGGGCGTCGGGCTGCTTCCGCCCGAATCGGTGCGCACTGCTTCGATGCGGGTGCTGAAGACATCTGCTGGCGTTCCCGACACGCTGACGGTCCAATACGGTCTTTACGCACACGACCGACGGACAGCCGTCGTCGACGCCGCGATCGAAATCTTGCTGAAGGACTTGCCAGCCGCGCCACGGGCACGGGCGGCATGACGGAGAGAACGCGCTACCGGCCGTAATAGAGGGTGACCGTGTGCTTCGCCTCGGCGAAGAACAGCCAGCGCTCGACCAGCATACCGGCGAACTGGAGGATGGCCGCAAGCACCGACAGGACCGCCGCGACCGGCCAGGGCAAAGCGGACGCAACGGCAAGCAGCAGGGCCGGCAAGGCGAAAGCCAGCACCTGCGTAATCCGCCGCAGTTTGGCGGCGTGCTTTCGGGCGATACGAAAGCCCATTTCCTTGAGAAGATAGTTCTCTTCGGTGTGCGGCCATTCCAGCGACCGCACCGTGCCTCCGGCGAGGCCCGTCGCGGTGTTGGCGGTAGTCGGAGTTTCCAGCCGGTCATTGTACCGCCAGGTCGCTAGCTTCCACCCCCAGCCGGCAAGGGTGGCAAGCATCGAGAGCGCTAGCACGGCCACCGAACCGACGCCGAAGACCTGCAGCAGCGCGTTGAAAAGCACGCCGCCGGTCATCGCGGAAAAGATCAGATAGCCGGGCAGGGTGAAGCGGCTGTGCCACTGCGCGATTGGCTTCAGCGAGGCATAGATCATGCCGGTGGTGCAGACCGTGGTGACCGCGCCGAGGGCAGCCAACACCCCGGCGATTGCCACCCAGCCGCCGTTGCGGCCCAAAAACACCCAGCCGATGCCGAACAGTCCGGCCGGGATGAAGGTCGCGACCGACGCAACGCCCTCGCGCGACAGCCAGGAACTGCGCCACTGCGAGAAGGCGCGCCAGGCTCGTTCAGGCCGCCCGAGATGGCCGGTCGATGACAGAAGGCCGGCCGCGATCAGGCCGAGCGCCAGTCCCATGCCGACGAGCCCGAGCCAGAAGTCGGGCTCGACAAAGCCCAGCCCGCCGAGCACGCCAAGCAGCGCCAGCAGGCCGTAGCCGGCGCCTGTGGCAGCGGTGAAGAAGACGACGGAGAAAGCGGGATGCATGGC
>NZ_RZSG01000038.1:0-4417 GCF_003997725.1 Mesorhizobium sp. M4A.F.Ca.ET.050.02.1.1 | reverse complement strand
GTTCGAAAGCATGCGGTCGATCCAGCCGAGGAAGCCGCCTTCGGCCCGCACCGGCTCCAGCGCCGGCGCCGGCACCCTGGCGGCGCGTCCCGTATGGGCGCGCGGCGGCAGATACTTGTTGGTCGGGCGATAGCCGAGTTCCGGCATCAGGTCGACGCCGCCGCGCGCCGTCACCAGCTGCGATACGGCTGACGCCGGATCGCCGAGATCGCCGAAATGCCGGGCGCTGGTCGGGCAGGCCGCCACGCAGGCCGGCACACGATCCTCCTCGGCCAGATTGTCGTTGTAGATGCGGTCGACGCAGAGCGTGCATTTCTTCATCACACCGACCTGCGTGTCGAACTCGCGCGCGCCGTAGGGGCAGGCCCAGCTACACAGTTTGCAGCCGATGCATTTGTCCTCGTCGACCAGCACGATGCCGTCCGACGCCCGCTTGTAGGAGGCGCCGGTCGGGCACACGGTGACGCAAGCAGGCTGCTCGCAATGCAGACAGGAGCGCGGGAAGTTCACCGTGCGTCCGCCCATCTCGGTCGTATGCTCATAGCTGTGCACGCGGTTGAACCAGACGCCGTCGACATGGCCGCCGTAGGGATCGATATCGGTCAGCGGCGCCATATGGCCGCCGGTGTTCCATTCCTTGCAGGCGGTGACGCAGGCCTGGCAGCCGACGCAGGTGTCGAGGTCGATGACGAGACCGAGTTTCTTGTCGGTTTGCGCCGGAAGGCAGGTCATTCGGCGGCTTCCCTGTTCATGCGGAACTCGGCGCCGAACTGAAGCATGTCAGGCGAGGGGTGGGAGTGCGGCGGCTCTCTGAACCGCTCGAATTGCGGCTCGGTGAAGCCCGCTTCTTGCGACGCGCATTTGACGATCCGAACCCGCACGTCGAACCATGCCGCCTGTCCCGTCACAGGGTCGGAGTTCGAATAGCGCTTGCCATTGGCGTCCGCCGCGGTCTGGTCGCCGATGATGTGGTTGAGCAGGAAGCCGCGATTGCTCTCCGCCGCATCGTCCTTCAGCCCCCAGCTGCCGCGCCGCTTGCCGATGGCGTTCCATGTCCACACCGTGTCGGGGTTGACGCCGTCGATCAGCTTGATCTGTCCCTTCACCCGGCCGTTGACGCTCTCGATCCACACCCAGTCGTCATCTGCCAGCCCGAGATTGGCGGCCGTCTTTGCATGCACGAACAGCCGGTTCTGGCTGGTGATCTGCCTCAGCCACGCATTCTGCGAGCCCCAGGAATGGTACATGTGCATCGG
This sequence comes from Mesorhizobium sp. M4A.F.Ca.ET.050.02.1.1, assembly GCF_003997725.1. Taxonomy (NCBI): domain Bacteria; kingdom Pseudomonadati; phylum Pseudomonadota; class Alphaproteobacteria; order Hyphomicrobiales; family Phyllobacteriaceae; genus Mesorhizobium; species Mesorhizobium sp. M4A.F.Ca.ET.050.02.1.1. The sequence continues at coordinate 3,161 of NZ_RZSG01000038.1, read as the reverse complement.
CCGCTGCGTCAGCGCATGCAAAGGATATTTTTTGAGGTCGGCAGCGTCGTCCTCTAAGGGTGCGTACCAGAACGGCAGCGGGTCCATATAGGTCTCGATGCGGGTCCGCTCCGCCTCCGGCGGCCGCACCTTCCCATGGCCACGCGCGGCCAGCCGGAAGCGCTGCATCGGCTCGGAATAGAGCTGGAAGACGACTGGCTCGGCCTTGGCGATGAAACCCATCTCAGCCGCGAAATCGAGATAGGAGCGGTTGCCCATCTTGTAGTAGCGCTGGTCGGCGGAAAAATCCTGGTGCCAGAAGCCGCCATTGTCGATGTAGCGCTGCAGCTGATCGGGATTGGGCTCGCCTCTGCCGGTCGAGCCACCGTCCTTGCCGCGCCAGCCGGCGAGCGGTCCGATGCCGGGCATGCGCTCGTGGTTGACGATGTAGTCAGCATAGTCGCGGTATTTGGCGGTGCCCTCGTCGGTGACGAAACCGGGCAGGGCGAGGCGCGCGCCGAGTTCGATCAGCACCGATTGGAACGGCCTGACGTCGCGGTCCGGCTCCACGACGGGATAGCGGATGGCGTCGCCGGGTCCGTCGGCATGGCTGATCGGCCGGTCGAGCAGGCTGATGCAGTCATGCCGCTCGAGATATGTCGTGTCCGGCAGCACCAGGTCGGCGAACGGCACCGTCTCCGAGTAGTAGGCATCGGAATAGATGATGAAGGGGATCTTGTACGCGCCAGATGCATCCTTGTCGGTCAGCATACGAATCGTCTCGACGGTGTTCATCGAGGAATTCCAGGCCATGTTCGACATGTACATCAACAGCGTGTCGATCCGGTAGGGATCACCCGCCCAGGCATTGCGGATGACGCTGTGCATCAGGCCGTGGGCGGCGAGCGGCGCCTCCCAGGAATAGGCCTTGTCGATGCGGGTGGGCGTGCCGGTCTCGTCGACCAGAAGGTCATCCGGTCCGCAGACGAAGCCGAGCGGCATGCCTTCAAGCGGCGTCATCGGCCGGACATGCTTGCCCGCGGGCTTCGGTCCCGGCGGTGCGCAACGCGGATAGGGTGGCTTGAAGCGAAAGCCGCCCGGCACATCCACGGTGCCCAGCAGCACCTGCAGCAGATGAATGGCGCGGCAGGTGTGAAAGCCGTTGGAATGGGCCGAGATGCCGCGCATGGCGTGCATCGACACGGGCCGGCCCTTGATCGTCTCGTGCCGGCGTCCGGCCCAATCGGTCCAGGCCACCGGCAGTTCGATCGTCTGCTCGAAGGCGACATGCGCCAGCTCCGCCGCGATGCGGCGGATCGTGTCGGCGGCAACACCGCAGCGGTCGGCGACCGCGTCGGGCGAATAGCTGTCGTCGAGATAGCGGTCGGCAAGGAGCTGGAACACCGGAACGCAGCGGCGGCCGTTGACCGTGTGGCTGCCGGTCAGCGCCGGTTTCGCGTTGGGGTCGGCAGCCCGGACCGGGGTCTTCGCAATCCTGTCCCAGGCGACCGAATGGCCGGCGCCGTCGCGAACGAACAGCCCGTCATCGGCCGCCCCCGGCTCCTGGATCACGAGCAGATGGGCGTTGGTGTAGCGCAGCAGATAGTCGAGATCGACGCGGCCGGCCTTGAGCAGCTCGTGGACAAGCGCCAGCACGAACAGGCCGTCGGTGCCCGGCCTGATGCCGATCCAGTCGTCGGCGATGGCGTTGTAGCCGGTGCGGCACGGATTGATCGAGACGACCTTGGCGCCGCGCGCCTTGAGTTTGCCGAGGCCGATCTTGATCGGGTTGGAATCATGGTCCTCGGCGACGCCGAACAGCATGAAGTATTTCGTGTTGTCCCAATCGGGCTCGCCGAATTCCCAGAACGAGCCGCCGATCGTGTAGAGGCCGCCGGCCGCCATGTTGACCGAGCAGAAGCCGCCATGGGCGGCGAAGTTCGGCGTGCCGAACTGGCTTGCCCACCAGCCGGTCAGCGACTGCGACTGGTCGCGCCCGGTGAAGAAGGCGAGCCTTTTGGGATCGCTCCGGCGTATTGCGGAAAGCCGCTCCGTTGCGATCGAAAAGGCTTCCTCCCATTCGATCTCGCGGAATTCGCCCGAGCCGCGCGGCCCGCTGCGCAGAAGCGGCTTCGTCAGCCGTGCCGGGCTGTAATGCTGCATGATGCCGGCGCTGCCCTTGCCGCAGATCACGCCGCGATTGACCGGATGGTCCTTGTTGCCGTTGATGTAGCGCACCTTGCCGTCCTTGATGTGGACGTCGATGCCGCAGCGGCAGGCGCACATGTAGCAGGTTGTCTTGGCGATCCGGTCGGAGACGCTGGGCGAGGTGTCGACGCCGTCACCCTCGTCAGGCGCGCGTGTGTCGGCCAGCGGCCTTTGCGACGGGGCGGAATTTGCGCCGCGCGGCGCACCGTGGCTCATGATCGGGGGGCGCTTTTACGGTCCGCGTTCTTGGCTCTCGTCTTGGGTCCGGGACCGCGCATGTAGTGTTGTTCAGGGTGATAGCGTTCGCCGGCGACCCGCCGCCGAAGGCTGCGCGTCCAATGTGCGAACAAAGACTTGAACCGCCCCATCAATTCTAATCCTCGCGACTCGGCCGCGATTTTTTTCCAATTCCGCTTAAAAACTTAGAACAAAGCAATCGATCTGTCTAACAAGTTGCTCTTGTAATTCCAATCGACTGTCCTTCTTAATGCGGGCATGACTCTCGATCAGTTGCGCATCTTCGTCGCCGTCGCCGAGCGCGGGCATATGACCAAGGCGGCCGAGCTTCTGGGCATCTCGCAGTCGGCCGCCTCGGCCGCCATCCGCGCGCTCGAACAGCAGCATGGCGTGCGCTTGTTCGACCGCGTCGGGCGCAATATCGAGCTGGCGCAGACCGGACGCCGGTTCCTGCCCGAGGCCAAGGCCGTTCTGGAACGCGCCGCGGCCGCCAGCAACGTGCTGGCGGATGTCTCGCAGACCGTCACCGGCAGCCTGTCGATCGCCGCCAGCCAGACCATCGCCAGCTACTGGCTGCCACGCCGGCTGGCTGCCTTCCATGAGGCCTATCCCGCCGTCAGGCTGAATGTCAGCATCGGCAACACCAGCCAGGTCGAGACCCAGGTCCTCGACGGCACGGCGGATTTCGGCCTGGTCGAGGGGCGGACCGAATCCGATATCCTGCGGCGCGCCAAGGT
>NZ_RZSG01000389.1:0-5508 GCF_003997725.1 Mesorhizobium sp. M4A.F.Ca.ET.050.02.1.1 | reverse complement strand
GTTGCAATCGGCAGCCCGCATCTGTCGCTGGCCGAGTTCGACATGCTGGAACGGCTGATCGCCGGGCGGCGGCTCGGCGTGCCGATCTATGCCTGCACCGGCCGCTATGCGCTGTCCGGCCTCGAACAGGGTGGCCGGCGCAAGGCGCTCGAGGCAAGCGGGGTGGTGATCGTCGCCGACACTTGCGTGGTGGTGACGCCAATCATGCCGGTGCTCAGCAACGGCGTGCTGATGACGAATTCGGGCAAGTTCGCGCATTACGCGCCAGGCAACACCGGCTACTCCGTACTCTACGCCTCCCTGGCCGACTGCGTCGAAAGCGCCGTGCTTGGTAAGCCACGATTTACGGACATCGCGGCATGAGCGCCGCTCCGGAAATCCTGGTGCCGGGGCGAATCGGGCAAGGCGAGGCGCTGGTGCTGACGGCGCCGATCAGCTTCTGGGGCGGCGTCGACCCGAAGACCGGCCGCATCGCCGACGTGCGCCATCCGCAGCATGGCGAGATCATCTCCGGACGGGTGCTGTTCCTGCCGGGCACGATCGGCTCATCCTCGGCCTCGGCCGTGCTGATGGAGCTTGTCCACAACGGCCGGGCGCCAGCCGCGCTGGTGCTGCACGAGCCGGACGCGATCCTCCTGCTCGGACTCATCGTCGCCAGGGAAATGGGCTGGGAGACGCCGATCGCGGTCCAGCTTGCTCGAAACGTGTTCGAGGCCTATCGCGGCAGCACTGTGAACGTCGCCGGCGATGGCGCCCTCACCATCGCTGGCTGACGGCCTCAGGTCCTGAGCGGCAGCACGCGGTCCGGCGGACGGTGGCCGTCGAAGAAGGCGCGGATGTTGATGATCACCTTCTCGCCCATGTCGATGCGGCCTTCGAGCGTCGCCGAACCCATATGCGGCAGAAGCACGACCTTGCCCTTGGCGGCGAGCTTCAGCAGCTTGCTGTTCAGCGCCGGCTCGTGCTCGTAGACGTCGAGACCGGCGCCGGCGATCTTGCCGTCATGGATCAGCTTGATCAGCGATTCCTCGTCGATGATGTCGCCGCGCGCGGTGTTGACGATGTAGGCCGAGGGCTGCATCAGCGCCAGGCGCCGCGCCGAAAGCAGATGGAAGGTCGCCGGTGTCGAGGGGCAGTTGACCGAGATGATGTCCATACGGGCCAGCATCTGGTCGAGGCTTTCCCAATAGGTCGCTTCCAACTCTTCCTCGACCGCCGGCAGCACGCGGTGGCGGTTGTGGTAGTGGATCGACAGGCCGAAGGCCTTGGCGCGCCGGGCGACAGCGGTGCCGATGCGGCCCATGCCGACGATGCCGAGACGTTTTCCCCAGATGCGGCGGCCAAGCATCCAGGTCGGTGACCAGCCGGCCCATTTCTTGTCGCTGGTCAGCACGTTGGCGCCTTCCGCCAGCCGCCGCGGCACAGCCAGCATCAGCGCCATGGTCATGTCGGCGGTATCCTCGGTCAGCACGTTCGGCGTGTTGGTGACGGTGATGCCCTTCTTTGCCGCCGCCGCCACGTCTATCTTGTCGACGCCATTGCCGAAATTGGCGATCAGCTTGAGATTGTCGCCGGCCTGGTCGATGAGTGCGGCGTCGATGTTGTCGGTGATCGTCGGCACCAGCACATCGGCTTCCTTGACCGCGGCGACAAGCTCCGGCTGCGTCATCGGCCGATCCTCGACATTCAGCCGCGCGTCGAACAGCTCGCGCATGCGGGTTTCGACGGGATCGGGCAGCTTGCGCGTGATGACGACGAGGGGCCTTTTCTTGCCTGCCATTGTTTCCTCGAACCCGATCTCGTTGAGACCTCTTTAACCAAGACAGGCGAAACTTGAAGCCGGTCGCGGTGCCAGCCACTCCTGTAACAAGCGGTGCCGCCGAAGACAAAGAAAAAGGGGCGCCGGTGCCAAAGGGCAGGCGCCGAAAGGAATGAAAGTGTCTGGTTTCGCGTCGCTTCGCCTGGCTCTCAGCGCGGCCGTTCTTGGCGCTCTTCTTTTTTCCCCGCAACAGGTGGCGGCGCAGAGCGCGGCCGGCCCGGCGCAGACGGTCACGCTGGGCCCCAGCGGCCTTCCCTTGCCGCGTTTCGTCAGCCTGAAATCGGGCCGCGTCAATTCACGCGTCGGCCCCGGCGCCAACTATTCGGTCGATTGGATGTATATGAAGGCGGGCCTGCCTATGGAAATCATCCAGGAATTCGACACCTGGCGCCGCGTGCGGGATGCCGACGGCTCGGAAGGCTGGATCAACCAGTCGCTGCTTTCGGGCCGCCGCACCGCGATCGTCGCGCCTTGGCAGCGCAGCAAGGGCGGCCGAATCAACCTGCTTGACGATCCTGATAAGGATGCAGGCGTCGTCGCCATCCTCGAGCCGGGCGTCATGGGCTCAATCAAGAAGTGCGACGGTCAATGGTGCGAGATGACCTTCGAAGGCCACACCGGCTGGCTGCAGCAGTCAGTCGTCTGGGGCGCCTATCCGGGCGAACGGGTCAAGAACTAATCCGGCCTGACAGGCGCAGGGACCTCGCGGCGGCCGATGCGGCCAAGATGGGTGTCCTGGAAACCGCTGGGCAGCTTGAGGCCGTAGCCGAGCGCGCGGTCGATGGCGATGTGGGAGATCCAGATCAGCGCGACTGCCGTCGCCATGGAACTGCCGAGGACATATCCGGCCAGCGCCAGGACAAGCGGGACGATCAGCATGTGCAGGGCGTTGTAGGCGTTGGCACCTACGCGCGGTCCGGCGAGGTAGCCCAGCATCGACAGGTCCGGCGCCAGGATGAGCAGCGCGAACAGCCACCATGACGTGCCCGTCATCGCATAGAGGACGACGGCCGCCGCCGCAGCGACACACCATTCGAGCCTGATTGCGAGATCGACAGGCCGCATCGGAAGCGGATCAGTCGCGCCGCTTCGGGCGCAGCCTCACCACGATATCGACATTGGCAATTTCCATGCCCTGCGGCGGCTCCGGCAGGTTGGAGACAGTCACCGGGCCGCTGGCGATATCGAATATCCTGTTTTCGCCTTCGATATAGAAATGGTGGTGGTCGGAAGTATTGGTGTCGAAATAGGTCTTCGACCCCTCGACGGCGAGGATGCGCAGCAGGCCCGCCTGGGTGAACTGGTGCAGGGCGTTGTAGACGGTGGCGAGCGAAACCGGCACGCCGGCTGCGATCGCCTCCTCATGCAGTTCCTCGGCCGACAGATGGCGGTCGCCCTTGGCAAACAGCAGATCGGCCAGCGCAACGCGCTGGCGTGTAGGCCTCAGGCCGGCCTCGCGAACCCGCTTGTCCACAGCGACATTATCCTTCCGGCAGCCCTGATCCATCTATCCCGTCGAAGCTCGCGCTTTCGGCCCAAAAACATGCCCAGAGTGGCGAAAAAACGTCATCGGCCGAAACTGGACACGTTTCGACATATATTCTGTCGGCCGAATGCGATCAATAGAGCAAGACGCTTGTGCTCCCGCGCGCATTGACCCGGGCAGACGGGCAGGTTAAGCGCAAACGCCGGTTTCCGGCCTTGGAAAGATTGTGTTAGGAAGCCAACGACAAGGGCGCCCACCGCCCGGGACGATCACGGGGACGAAATTGATGGCGGGTTCGAAGTCCAGCTACGAATATGAAGAACTGCTTGCCTGCGCCCGCGGCGAGCTGTTCGGACCGGGCAACGCGCAGCTGCCGTATCCGCCGATGCTGATGTTCGACCGCATCACCGAGATCAGCGAGACCGGCGGCGCCTTCGACAAGGGGTTCATCCGCGCCGAATTCGACATCAAGCCGGACCTGTGGTTCTTCGCCTGCCATTTCATCGGCAATCCGATCATGCCTGGCTGCCTCGGCCTCGACGCCATGTGGCAGCTGACCGGCTTTTATCTCGGCTGGCTCGGCGAGCCGGGCAAGGGCATGGCCCTGTCGACCGGCGAGGTGAAGTTCAAGGGCATGGTGACGCCGTCGGTCAAGAAGGTGGAATACGGGATCGACTTCAAGCGCGTGATGCGCGGGCGCCTGGTGCTCGGCATCGCCGATGGCTGGCTGAAGGCGGACGGCGAACCCATATACGCGGCGACGGATTTGAAAGTGGGTCTGTCCAAGCAATCGGCGGCGGTTTGACCGGCGCCACCACCCCGCCATGCGCCCTTTGAATGTGGGACCGCATAGCGCTTTTATTTTGCGTATGATCCTCTGCGAATTCCGATTGCGGTTTTCGAAATCATGCGCCGGAAGGAGTTGCGAATGAGACGGGTCGTAGTGACGGGCCTCGGCATCGTGTCGTCGATCGGCAACAATGCCAATGAAGTGCAGGCCTCGCTGCATGATGCCAAATCGGGCATCAGCTTTTCCAATTCCTTCGCTGAACACGGTTTCCGCTGCCAGGTCTGGGGCGCCCCAACACTCGACCCGTCGGCAATGATCGACCGACGCGCGATGCGCTTCCTGTCGCAGGGCGCGGCCTGGAACCACGTGGCCATGGACCAGGCGATTGCCGACGCCGGGCTTGGCGAGAGTGACATCACCAACGAGCGCACCGGCATCGTCATGGGTTCGGGCGGCCCCTCCACCCGGACCATCGTCGAGGCGGCCGAAACTACGCTGAAGAACGGCAGCCCCAAGCGCATCGGCCCGTTCGCTGTGCCGAAAGCGATGTCGTCGACCGCATCGGCGACGCTTGCCACCTGGTTCAAGATCCACGGCGTCAACTACTCGATCTCGTCCGCCTGCTCGACTTCGGCGCATTGCATCGGCAATGGCTACGAACTGATCCAGTGGGGCAAGCAGGACATGGTCTTTGCCGGCGGCCACGAGGACCTCGACTGGACGATGTCGGACCTGTTCGACGCCATGGGCGCGATGTCGTCGAAGTACAACGACAAGGCATCGACCGCTTCCCGCGCCTATGACGTCAACCGCGACGGCTTCGTCATCGCCGGTGGCGCGGGCGTGCTGGTGCTGGAGGAACTCGAGCACGCCAAGGCGCGCGGCGCCAAGATCTATGCCGAGATCGTCGGCTATGGCGCGACCTCGGACGGCTACGACATGGTGGCGCCCTCGGGCGAAGGCGCGGTGCGCTGCATGCGCCAGGCGCTCTCCACGGTGTCTACGCCGGTCGACTACATCAACACGCACGGCACCTCGACGCCGGTCGGCGATTCCAAGGAAATGGGCGCCATCCGCGAGGTGTTCGGCGACAAGATGCCGTTCATCACCTCGACCAAGTCGCTGACCGGCCATTCGCTGGGCGCCGCCGGCGTGCAGGAATCCATCTACTCCATCCTGATGATGCAGGGCGGCTTCATCGGCGAGAGCGCCCATATCGAAGAGCTCGATCCGGAATTCGAAGGCATGCCGATCGTGCGCAAGCGCATCGACAACGCCAGGATCGACACTGTTTTGTCCAATTCCTTCGGTTTCGGTGGCACTAACGCAACGCTGATTTTCCAGCGCTATTCCGCATAAGGATCGCCAGTCATGGACGGACTGATGAAGGGCAAGCGCGGGCTTGTCATGGGT
>NZ_RZSG01000388.1:0-5521 GCF_003997725.1 Mesorhizobium sp. M4A.F.Ca.ET.050.02.1.1 | reverse complement strand
ATCTAAATCCAGACTATTTCCCCACATATTGCGACAAAAATAGACTTGCAATGTGCCTGTCGAGCAAAGCTGATGAATTCGCAAAATGCGAGAATGATTGCCTAACAAAATACCCTAATGACGAAGCTAAAATATTTGACTGCAGGACTGATTGCAGGGACGAGCACCAATTCGATCGAGAAAGGTGTTACATGAAGTTTTGCCCTGACAGGCCTGGCCCTGGAAAGCCCGGCCATCCTGAGCCGTGACCCTCAGAAGCCAACGGCCCGCCTAGTGCATGTGGCGGGCCGCCGATTTCTTCGGCTTCCGCCAAGTTCAAGCGGCTTAGAATTTCGCGACACTCACCACGATCATCTGCCCAATCGATAGATTGGAGCAGCTATGCCGCGCGCTGGTGGTGTCTATTCAGCCCCTCCGGGCACCAAAGGCAACCCGAACACGACGATCGAGAGCGCGAAATACAACGCGCTTGTTGACGATCTGGTCGCGGACGCGAACGCCGCGCGTCCCGTCACGGCTGGCGGCTCGGGATCTTCAACAGCGGTAGGCGGCAACGACAATTTCAATCTGTACGGCGCCGACATGGCGTCGGCCGCGACACTCAATCTCGCGAACTCGACCGGCTCGATCATCAACGTGACGGGCACCGTGGCTATCACCGCTCTGGGAACGCTTCCGGCCGGCGCCGAGCGGGATCTGGTGTTTCAGGGTGTCCTGACGTTCACGCACAACGCCACCAGCCTCATCCTGCCAGACGCGGCAAACATCACCACGGCGGCAGGCGACGTCGCACGCATGCGTTCGCTGGGGGGCGGCAACTGGAAATGCCTCGCATACCAACGGGCGGCAATCGCTCCCTATGCCGGGCCTTCCAGCACGGAAACCCTGAACAACAAGAGCCTGGTCGACAACACCACGTTCATCATCGACGAGGCCGACGCGACCAAGAAGGTGAAGCTTCAGGTCTCCGGCGTTTCCACCGGCACAACGCGCACGCTGACCGCACCAGATGCCGACGGGACGGTTGCGATAAACTCGCGGCTGATCGGCAGTGGATTCCGCAATCTGAAGGTTCAGGTCACCAGCGACACACAGGTAACGATCACCGCCGACGCGCTCAGCGTCGAGGACACGAGCGGCTATCTGGCGCGTCTCTCCGCCGTCAACGTCACGGCAGCCCTCAATGCATCGGGCGCCAACGGCCTCGACACCGGCGCCGAGGCGGCAAGCACCTGGTACTATGCCTGGGTGATCTGGAACGGCACCACGACGGCCGCTCTGATCTCCATGAGCGCCACGGCACCGACGATGCCCGGCGGGTACACTCACAAGCTGATGGTCGGCGCCATTCGCAATGACGGTTCATCGAACCTCTGGCGGACGCTTCAGTATGGCAGGGAATGCCGCATCGTCATTGGAACCAATCCGGCCGCCAGTGTCCTGATCGCGAGCGGGACCACTGGTGACCCGGCGGTGGGCACCTACACGGATCTGGACCTTTCAGCCTTTATTCCGCCTCTGGCGACCAAGGCGTACTTCACGGTCAGCAATGCCGTCGACACCGGGGCGGAACTGATCCTGTCGCCGAGCGCATCGTATGGCGGCGGAGCATCGTCCACCAATCCGTCCTATGCGTGCTTCATCGTGGCGTCCGCTGCCATCAACGGCTCCCTGCAAATGTACGTGCCGCTGGAGACCGCGCAACACGTCTGGTGGGCCAGCGACAGCGGCTCGAACAAGCTCTTCATCCGTGGCTGGGAATTCAACCTTTAGGAGCGTGACATGGACCGCAATTTCCAGCGGGCGCTTGCACTCACTTTGAAATCCGAAGGCGGCTGGTCGGACAATTCGGCCGATCCTGGCGGCGCCACAATGAAGGGCGTCACGCTGGCGAACTTCCGCCGCTACGTGAAGGCCAACGCCACCAAGGCCGACCTTCGCAAGATCACGGATGAACAGATCGCCACGGTTTACCGGCGTTTCTACTGGGACGCCGTGGCGGGCGCCGAGCTGCCGGATGGCATTGACTATGCCGTCTTTGACTTTGCGGTGAACAGCGGTCCAGGCAGGGCGGCAAAGTACCTCCAGGCGGCATGCGGCGTCGGCGTGGTGCAGGATGGCCGGATAGGACCGGCCACGCTCGCCGCGGTGCGGGCCAAGCCTGCCGGCGTCGTCATCGACAAGCTCTGCGATGCCCGGTTGGCGTTCCTCCGGCGTCTGCCGACCTGGCCGACCTTCGGCCGGGGCTGGGAGAGCCGCGTAGTAGGGGTGCGCATCCAGGCCATGATGATGGCCGAGCCTGTTTTCATTCAGCCCGCGCCGACTTCCACGGTCTCCGGCGCGACGCCGCCGAGCATGCCGCAAGCTCCTACGCCTGCCGCTGCCGCCAAGGAACGCAATCCGCTCTGGGGTGCGCTGTTCGCATTCCTCAAAGCCGTCTTCAGAAGGAAATCACCATGACCGCCGTCATTGTCCGTATTGCGCTGCGCTACGGGTCCGGCGTGCTTGTCGCGCGCGGCCTGCTCGGCTCCGACGACGCTTCAGCCTTCTCTGCCGATCCCGATATCCAGATGGCTCTGGAAACCGGGCTCGGGTTGGCGATCGGCGGCGCTACCGAAGCTTGGCACTGGATGGCCCGCCGCTTCGGCTGGGAGCACTGACATGGTCGAGGTCTTCACCGCGCTTCTCGAATCGTTCCTGCACAATCCAGTCGTCATCGCGATCGGCGCGGGCATCGTCATGGCGGTTGGCGCGTGGATCAGAGGCCGCCTCTCTGGCGCCAAGGCGGAACGCAATAAGCAGGCTCTGGAGCGGCTGGCAGCCCGTGACGAGGCAGACAAGATCGACCAGGCCGTTGCTGGCATGACTGACGCCGAGGTTCTGAAGGAGCAGGCCAAATGGTCGCGCCCAAAATCCTAGCTCTGGCCGCCTTCGTCACCCTTGCCGCCTGCCAGCACGCGGGCGGCAGTTTCTGCGATGTCGAGAAGCCGAACCGCAATCCCGTCGATGACATGACGGCGACCGAAGCGCGGTCGGCACTCGCGCACAATCTCAAGGGCGCCAAACTCTGCGGCTGGAGGCCATGATGCACGAATTCCTCGACTTCCTCGGCATCAAAGGCCCTGTTGTGGCTGCAGGCCTCGCCGGCGGCATCCTGAGGGCTCTCTCGCGCCACCGCTACAAGATCCGTGAGATGATCGCCTCGCCGATCTGCGGGGCATTGGCGGCGGCCTACCTGACCTTGCCGACGGTGTCTTACTCCCAAGCCATCGGACTCCCGATCCCCGACACCAAGGATGAAACGACCATCCTCGCCGCCGCCTTCCTGATCGGAGTGTCGGCGATGTGGATATCCGACATCCTGTTCGAGTTCGTAGTGCGGAAGTTCAGACCGGCCGTCCAGGATTAGGCGCTTCATCCCAGGGAAATTCGTCTTCTTAAATATTTAACCAACCCCTGCAATGTTACCTGCGGGGATTACTGCTATGAACGAGCTGCACTTTGGTGACAACCTAGATGTTCTGCGGGCTATGCCTGCGGAATCGGTGAACTTGATCTACCTAGATCCACCCTTTAATTCGAACGCGAATTACAACGTTCTCTACGGGACCAAGCATGGGGGCGCGTCTAAAGCTCAGTCGCATGCTTTCGAGGACACATGGACTTGGGGTAGAGATGCGCAAAGGGCGTTAGACGACACTGCCGAGCGTCACCTGGAAGCCGGCGCGCTCCTCGATGCCTTTCAAAAGGTGTTTCCGACCAGCAATATGATGGCTTACTTGGCCATGATGGCTGTTCGCTTGATCGAGATGCATAGAGTGTTGAAGCCGACAGGCTCGCTGTATCTTCACTGCGATCCAACCGCGAGCCACTACCTCAAAATCCTACTGGATTCGATCTTTAGCGTCCGGGGCTATGTCAACGAGATAGCTTGGAAGCGCTACGGCGCTCACAACGATGTTGGCCAAGGCTCGAAGCACTTCGGCCGCGTCCACGACACACTGCTTTTCTATTCGAAGTCAGACGACCGTCGATGGACGCAGCAGTTCACGCCACTCGACCCGAAGTACGTCGAAGAGACGTATCGTTTGGTCGATGAGAAGACGGGAGAGCGATATACAACGACACCGTTGACCGGTCCCGGCGGTGCCGAGAAGGGGAATCCGGTCTTTGAATGGAACGGGCATACGCGCGCATGGCGCTACAGCAAGGAAACGATGCAGAGGCTCCACGATGAGGGGCGCCTGTACTACTCCCGAACCGGCTATCCCCGAAAAATTCTGTACCTTAGCGAATCACAGGGCGTGCCCGCGCAATCGATTTGGGCCGATATCCCGTCGCTCTCGGGAGCGCATAAGGAGCGCATAGGGTATCCGACGCAGAAGCCGCTCGCCCTCTTGGACAGGATTATTCTGACATCTTCGAATGCTGGCGACGTGGTGCTGGATCCATTTTGCGGCTGCGGAACGGCTATCGAGTCGGCGCAGCGGTTAGGCCGGAGATGGATAGGGATCGACGTTACCTATCTCGCTATACACGTTATAGAAAACCGCCTAGTCAAGGCTTTTAAGGAACCTATAAAGGGGGAGTACAAGCTATTTGGCCGTCCGCAGGATGCGGACGATGCCCTTGCTTTGGCGGCGCGTGATTGGCTGGAATTCCAGAAATGGGCAGTCCTAACCCTAGGCGGCCTTCCAAAGGAAAAGCCCGGCGCGGACGGCGGCATTGATGGCATTATTCGCTACCATCAACTCGGCAGTGAACGAGCGCACCGCGCCATTGTTTCAGTAAAGGGCGGCCTCAATGTCGGTGTCGATGCCATTCATAAGCTGAAGTCGGTTGTCGATCGCGAGGGTGCCGACATCGGCGTTCTTGTCTGCGTCAATCCGCCGACCGCGCCCATGGTCCGCGAGGCAGCATCGATGCGGGAGGTTGGCCCCGCTTCCAGGAAGGTTCAAAGAATCCAGATCGTGACCATCGATCAGCTTTTCCAGGCGGGCGCCGTACAGGTACCCGGGATGCTGGAATCGCCGGAAGTCATAGCACCGCCACCGCCGGCCAAACGTGGGCGAAAGCGCGTAGAGGGGCAGACCGAGATGCTTTTCCCTATCGAGGGTGCACCCGAAATCCCAAAGCGCAAAGGCAATCGTCAAATCCGTCCCGTCGAAATTGAAGTCACCAGATCGGCTTACACGCGCAAGGTCAAATAGAGTTTCGTCGGGGCATCGCCCGGCTCTATTGCATTCCAAGCGGCTTAGAATTTCGCATTCGCCGCCGCCATCCTGCCCGCCATGGCCAAGGCGGACAAGCGCACCCCGGATCAGCAGAAGCAGGGCGAGACCCTTCGCAAAGAGGGGTCGAAGTGGCTTGCGCGCGTCGAGGCGGCCGGCAAGCTCGAAAAGCAGTGGATGGACGACGCCGAAAAGGCGGTGAAGGCCTACACCGGCGAGACCAAGTCCGACGACCTGAGCACGTCCGCCACGCTCGGCAACACTTACGACTTCAACATTCTGTTCGCCAA
>NZ_RZSG01000387.1:0-5537 GCF_003997725.1 Mesorhizobium sp. M4A.F.Ca.ET.050.02.1.1 | reverse complement strand
GGGTATGGAGACTGGCTGGAAGCGCTTACGACAAGAGAATACGAAATCTACAAGCTGATACTCGACAAGGGAGCTCTTGCTCTCTTGCTTGCAGCGATCGGGGCTCTCATAGCCGTTCTGCTTGAACGTTATCGCGAACAGCGAGAAAAGATCGAAGTAGCAGCTCGCGAAGACCGTGAGCGTTCGATGGTTCCCCGTACACAGCTCGACATTGAGTGTAGGTTTTTCGGTCCGCTACACGGAAAAATAATCGTAAATGTCCACCTGATTGCTGAGAACAAGGGGAAGACGATCCGTGGCTTCAACAGCATTCGATTCCGCGTCTTCACCATGACGGATGACAAGCTTCCGGGATTCTATAGGGCTAAGGATGGAATGAGCCGGCTTGCCCTCAACGGTCCCCGCGTTGAAGAGAAGACAAAAGAGGGTTACATCTTCAGCGTCGAGCCTGGGATTCGCCAGATCTTTCCTTTTTCCACCCTTATAGCCGCCGATACGAAGTACGTCAGCGTCAAAATAGACGTTCAGAACGCGGAATGGGGTGGTGGCGGCGCATCGTGGCTTGGCGAGGAACGCTTTTTTCCCGTTCAGCTGGAGCCAGATCTGGCAGCCGACGCGGGAGGAGCGCGTCAGGTTCGGGGCCGACCACAGTTTTGACGAGCCAGTCTACGAACCGATTATCTATGGTGAGACTCCCCTTTCGCGCGCTTTGCCACCTCCTCGAGAAGTGCGCTGCCGGCACCTGCGGCTTCGGCAGCATTCGTCTTCCCGGATCAAGACGCTTCGCGACATGTGGTGCGGCAGCGACGTCCTCAGGTTTCGCACGATCGAAGGCCGTCTATCTCGGTCACATCGCGAGCAGCCGGCATGCTGGCCCGCGTATCGAAAATCGAGGTACCGTACAGAGTGCAGTAGGGGTTCTGCGTTGCGTGACGGTTAGGTTTTTGTGTTGCGCACTTTTTAGGGAATTAGGCTGTACGCCTATTAGGTTATTATGTTGCGCCGATCATGGAGTATTGTGCATTACCCTTGTCCCACAACGCGGGGCTAGGTTGTGTCGCCGTCCCCCTTGCGTCCTAAGGGAGTTCCCGGTCCACCGGCGGCGGCGACCACGATGCTTAAAACGACGCGTCGGGCAATCAATTCCGGGGACGTCGCCGCCGGGTTGCCGACGACAATGACGTCGAGCATGCCGATGCCGATGTTCTCAACGCCACCGGATAACTCGACGGCACTGTTGCCGAAGGTCGCCGTACTTTGCTACCGAAACCCAAGATGCTTTTTGACCGCTCATTATGACGGTTCAGCGCCATCGATCTGGTGCTGGCATCTGCCCCGATCTTCCGTTCGGGTCCGGGAGCGCCCAGCATGGCATTTCGATTTATTCATACGGCCGATATCCATCTCGATTCGCCTTTGCGCTCCCTTGCGTTGCGCAATCCCGAACTTGCCGAGCTCGTCGGAGATGCCAGTCGCCAGGCATTCGTCGCTGTCGTGGATCTGTGCCTGGCGGAGCGCGTCGATGCTCTTGTGATCGCCGGCGATCTCTACGACGGCGAGCAGACTTCGATGAAGACGGCGCGCTTTCTGGCTTCACAGATGACGCGCCTTCATCAAGCTGGTGTCACGGTCTACTTGATCCGCGGCAATCATGACTCCATGTCGCGGATCACGAAGCAGCTGGTGCTGCCCGACACGGTGACCATCTTTGGCGGCCGCTGCCAATCCGTGATCCAGTCTGGCACCGCGATCGACGTAGCCTTCCATGGGCTGAGCCTCGCCAATCCCAAGGCGCCCGAAAGCCTGCTGCCCAAATATGCTGCCCCGCAAGAGGGAGCTGCGAATGTCGGCATCATGCATACAAGCCTGGCCGGCTCCCCAGGTCATGACGTTTATGCCCCTTGCAGCGTCGCCGACCTACACAGCCACGGCTTCGACTATTGGGCGCTTGGCCATGTCCACCTTCGCCAGGTCTATTTGGGCGCGAGCACGCTGGTGATGCCGGGAATCCCTCAGGGCAGGGACATCAATGAGGCGGGCGAGAAATCGGTCACGCTGGTCACCATTCGCGACGATCGCTCCGTCGAGATCGAGGAGAGGCTCACCAGTGTCGCGCAATTCGAGCGTGTGGGTGTCGATCTGACGGGGACGTCCGAATGGAGCGAGGCCGTCATCCGCATCCGGGCAGGGCTGGAACAAGCCCGGGAGGAGGCCAGATCGCGCTACCTTGTTGCCCGCCTTGGCCTGGTCGGCACGTCTGCCCTTTCATGGTCGCTGATGCGCGACCGGGACCTGGCTGTCGCGGAAGCCGAGCAGGCGGCTGAGCAGGTGGGCGACACCTGGGTGGAGAGGCTGGATCTTGATCTTTCGGCGCCCGTTCTCCGAGATTCGGGCAATGTTGCCGATCCCACCTTGGAGCTCGCAGAGTCCATGCGCGCCAATGCGGGGTCAGAAGCATTTCGAGCAGAAGCGCGGGAATTCGTGTTAAAGACTATCGCGGACCTGCCCCCCGATGCGAGGGGTTTCGCCGGCAAGGATGAAGCGGGGCTGGAACGGTTTCTCGACGATGTGCTTGCCGGAAGCGTCGACCTGGTCACGGCGAGGCTCAAGGCAGGTGCGACGCGATGAGATTGCGGCGCCTTGATCTGACCCGCTACGGCAAGTTTACCGACAAGGCGATCGACTTCGGAGAGAAGCCGGTTTCAGGCCCCGATCTGCATATTGTCTTCGGGCTGAATGAGGCCGGCAAGTCGACCGCGCTTTCCGCGTACCTTGATCTGCTCTTCGGCATCGAGGAGCGCAGCCGCTACAATTTCCTGCACGAATATAGCTCGATGCGAATCGGCGGACTGCTCGAATTCGAGGGGCAGACGCTTGCCGTTTCACGCACCAAAGGCCGCAGCAACTCACTCCATGACGCCGAAGGCCGGCCGCTGAGCGAAATTGCCATTTCGGCGCACCTTGCGGGCTTGTCTCGCGATGCCTACAGCAGCATGTTCTCGCTGGATGACGAGACGTTGGAAGCAGGCGGCAAGGCGATCCTTGAATCGCGTGGTGACCTCGGCAAGCTTCTGTTCACCGCCAGCGCCGGGCTTGGTCATGCTAGCGATGTCTTGGCCGCGCTGGAGACGGAGGCGGACGGGCTCCACAGAAAGCAGGCCCAAACCACCGAAATCGCGCTGCTTAAGAAGCGGTTCGCAGAGCTCAAGACACGCAAGGATACGATCGACACCTTGGCCTCCACATTCGAGGCGCTCGAGGCGGAACGGGTGGAGGCTCAGGACAAGTATGATGGCAGTCTGGCTGAACGCTCGGCGTTGTCGGCGCGGCTCGCCACGATCGGCCGATATGTGCGCTCCGCGCCGCTCCTTGCCGAAATAAAACGCAAGGCAAGCAGGCTGGCTGAGCTGCCGGACATGCCGTCTCCTACCAGGACCTGGAGTGGCAGCGTCGCGGAACTGATCGATCAGGATGCACGCTTGAGGACCCGTCTCCAGGCAAATGCCGACGAGATCGATCGCGCGAAGGCAAAAATCGAGGCAATCGCTGTCGACGATGCCATGCTCGCGATCTCGGAGCAGGTGCGAGGACTGGCCGACCGCAAGGCGCGCTATCTGTCCGCCGGCATGGACCTGCCGACCCGCAAGATGGAGGTCCGGCTGCTCGATCAGACGGTGGCTAGCTGTCTCGCCGCGCTTGGAAGGTCGGCCGAACAGGATCCGTCCCGGCTCATCCTGCCGGCTGTCGTGGTCGGCACGCTTCGCACGATGGTTGAGCAACGCTCCGGCATCACGACGAGCCTGCGGATGGCCCGAGATGAGGCCGCTGCCGCGCTCGAGGGGCTCAATGCAGCCCGGGGCCGCGTTGGCGAGGAGAGGGCGGTGCCCGAGCCCGCAAGAGCCAGGCTAATGGCAGCCGTGTCGGAAGCCAAGGCCAGTGGTCACAAACGCGAAATCGCAGAGGCGTTGGCGTTCGAGGACCAGCGGCAAACAGGGCTGGCCGATGCGATGCGGCGCCTTCGGCCGTGGTCGGGAGATGCGGAGGCACTTTCGGAAATGCCAGTTCCGCCGCCAATGCAGATGGCTGCCTGGAAAACACTGGCCGCGGACCTTCAAAGGGACAAAGCAGTCTTCTCCGAGCGTCTGGCTGAGCATGAACAAAGTCGGATAGCTACTTCGTCACGGATGGCTGCTGTCCGCGCCTCGGCGGACATTACCGACGACGAAAGAGCCGCAGCGATACGACGTGAGAGAGACGAGGCCTGGCGAAATCACCGGGCGGACCTCAAGGTCGAAACCGCAGACGTGTTTGCAGCAGCATTGGCCAAGGACGACCATGTCGGAGCGGCTCGATTGGCCCATGCGGGCGAGCTCGCGGATTTGCGCGCAATCAGGCAAAAGGCGGCCGAGACCGAAGCGACAATAGAGCGCGTAAGCTGCCAACTCGCGGGGGTGGCCCAGCGCGCGGAAATGGCGTCAATTGAAATCAAGCAAATGGCCAGCGCCTTGCTTGAGGATTGCCAGGCACAGTCGCTCGACCTCTTGATTGGACATCTCGAGGAGCGGCTGTCCGTTCGCGCTGACGCGCTTGGCGCCTGGGACGACATCCTGCTCGCACGCGCAAGGATTGAACGCGCAACAGGCGAAAGAGCGCGGATCAATCTCGCCTTGGCGTCGGCCCTTCAAAGCGTTGGAATTCAGCCGGAAGCCGGTGAGGCCCTGGAGGCCATAATGGTCACCGCTGACCGCTTTCTCGACAGGCAGGCGAAGGTCGATGCGGAACGAGCGGAAACACTGAGGAGCGTCGCCGCGAAGGAAGAGGAGCTGGCCGCCAGACGGCTCGCTGTTGAAATTGCCGAACGGCGAGATGCTGCGTGGCAGGCCGAGGTCAATGAAACTCTCAAGGGCACCTGGCTCGAAGACGGCATCGCCGGAACCGGCCTCGGCAGCGTGCTCGATCAGCTATCGGACCTGTCAAAGGCCCTGCAGGATCGCGAGGCCATGCGTATGCGCATAGGCAAGATGGAGGCGGACAGGACTGGATTTGCTGAAGAGGTGGCCCGGCTTGGTGCGCAGGCCGGGGATCCCGCAGGTCACCAGGCGCCGGAACAGGTGAGCGCCGGTCTGACCGAGCGCCTCGAGAAAGCTGAGCGCGCCCGCGAGGCGAGGGCGGATCTCCTCCTTGACGTTCAAAAGTTACGGGACGTTCAGGAGGCATTGAACGCCGAGATCGCGGCACACGAGATCACAAAGAAGCAAGTGCTCGATGCCTTCGGGGTGAAAACTCTGCCGGAAGTCGCAGAGCGCGACGAACAGCTTCGCGAGCGAAAAGGCCTGCAGAGCGCAGTGGCCGAGCTTGAAGAACGACTGACGAGCGAGCTCGCCCTCGAGGACTTCGCCCAGGCGCAGTCCTTGCTCGAAGGCCTCGATCTCGATGGGCTGGCAATTGAAAAGGCCGAGGTCGAGCGGCGCCTCGCCGACCTCGATGAAGCGTTACAACAGCAGCTCGTCCGCCGCACCCGGGCGACCGACAAGCTC